>JBAVTL010000058.1:0-2056 GCA_049696175.1 Anaeromyxobacteraceae bacterium | reverse complement strand
GAGGAGGCGAGCCACGACGCCTCCGAGGCGGCGCTCACCGGACGGGAGCAGGCGCTGGCGCTCGCCCACCTCGAGGAGCAGACGCGAGAGCGCTGCCAGGCCGAGATCAAGTGGGAGGTCGCCCGCTTCCACCTCGAGCGCCCGCCTGGGGACGCCGAGCGCGACCGGCTCGACGAGCTGAAGGGCCAGGCGGAGCGGATGGGGGCCATCAACCTGACCGCCATCGAGGAGTACGACGACCTCGCGCGCCGGCACGCCTTCCTCGGCGACCAGAAGAAGGACCTGGAGGCCTCGCTCGCCGACCTCAAGCAGGCCATCGTGAAGATCAACCGGGCGAGCCGCGAGCGCTTCCGCGAGACCTTCGACCGGGTCAACGAGAAGTTCCAGCAGGTCTTCCCGCGCCTCTTCAACGGCGGCCGCGCCGGGCTCGTCCTCACCCAGGACGAGGGGGGCGACAGCGAGGGCGGCGTCGAGATCTTCTCGCAGCCCCCCGGGAAGAAGCTCCAGAGCGTGAACCTCCTCTCCGGCGGCGAGAAGGCGCTCACGGCCGTCGCGCTCATCTTCGCCATCTTCCTCATCAAGCCCACCCCGTTCTGCCTCCTCGACGAGGTGGACGCCCCGCTCGACGACGCCAACGTGGGCAGGTACAACGAGATCGTCAGGGAGATGTCCTCCGGCTCGCAGTTCATCCTGATCACCCACAACAAGCGGACGATGGAGATGGTGGACACGCTGTACGGGGTGACGATGCAGGAGCCGGGCGTCTCCAAGCTGGTGAGCGTGCGCCTGTCCGAGCGTGCGCGTGAGGTGTCGGCCGCCTAGCCGCGGCCGCGCACCCTCAGAGGAGCGACGGTGCCAGACGAGCTCATGCGCCCGCGCGCGCTCGCGGCGCGGCTTCCCGACTGGATGGGCGCCTGGGACGCGGCAGTCCGCGGCCTCCTCGCGGAGCGCCCCGGCGGCGTCCCCGGCCGGCTGCGCGCCTTCTCGGTCACCGGCATAGGCCTCGCCGCGGCGATGCTCGCCGCGCTGGCCGCCGTCGTGGCGCGGGTGGGGCCGCACCCCTTCCTGCTCGTGATGTTCCTCGCCTTCGCGGTCCTCTACTTCTCGCTGGTGCCGCTGCGCTCGCTCGGCCGCCCATTCGGCCCCGGGGGCAGGCGCACCGACGCGGACGACGCGGACGACCTCGCCGAGGCGGCGGCGAGGTCACGGCGGGCCTGGGAGGAGACGGCGAGCCGCGCCGTCGCCGCCTGGCACCTCGCGCGAGAGACCTCCCTCCTGAAGCTTGAGCCGCTCGCCGCCACCGACCCCGAGGCGCGCGGCGCCATGGAGCGGATCCGCGCGCTGGTCCCGCCGGTCGCCCCGCTCCCCGGGATCGACGTCGGGACGCTGCGGCGCGCCGCCTCGTCGCCGCTCACCGAGCTGCCGTCGCTCGCCGGGTGGGAGGGCGTGGCCGGCGGCGTCGTCTACGTGGCCCGCCGCAAGCCGTTCACGCTCGGCGAAGTGCTGGTGGTGGTGACCGGCGTGGCGGTGGTCCCCGCATCGCTCTTCCTCTCCATCGACGGCGTCGCCGGCGTGGTCGCGTGCGCCGTCATCCCGTCGGCGACCTGCTCGGGCGCGGAGTCCAGCCGCAACCTCTTCCTCCTCGGCATGATCTCGCTCGCGGGGATCGCCATCCTCTGGCGCCTCGTCACCCGCACGAGGCTGGACTGCCCCGCCTGCGGCTCGCTCGTCGCGGTCCCCCGCCTCGCGCCCCACGGCCGCTGCCACGGCTGTGGCCGGCGGGTATGGGTGCAGTGGCGGCGGTGAGCTGCACCCCGCGTTGACACCCCCGGCCCGGGGTCCTATACCCAGCCACTTCCGGCTCCCCGAGGTCCCCCTCCCATGATCCCGTTCGACCTCTCCGCGAACGACGCCATCGGCATCGGCGTCCTCGTCGCCATCGGCCTCCTCGTCGTGGTCGCCGGCGTCCGGCTCGCCCGGAAGAAGCGCGCGGCAACCGGAGCGCCCGCTCCTTCCCCGAAGCCCGCGGCAGAGCCGAAGCGCCAGGGTGCCGAGG
>JBAVTL010000057.1:0-2070 GCA_049696175.1 Anaeromyxobacteraceae bacterium | reverse complement strand
AAGCGGTGGAGGGTGACGAGGAGGGCGGCTACGGGCGCGGTCGAAGAGGTGACGCTGAGGCCCGACAACCACGACTTCAAGCCGATCCTGCTGACGCCGGCGGACGGGGACGTGCGGGTGGTGGCGGAGTTCCTGGAAGTGGTGGGGTGATGACCATGGCGATGCCCTCGTACGACTCGTTCATGTTGCCGCTGCTGCGCCTCCTCGCCGATGGACAGGAGCATGACATCCGGGAGCTGCGTGACAAGCTGGCGGCGGAGTTCAAGCTGTCCGACGAGGACCGCGCCGCGCGGGTGTCCAACGGCCGGCAGCGGACTTTCGACAACCGGGTCGGATGGGCCAAGACCTACCTGGACAAGGCTGGGCTCATCACGTCGCCTCGGCGGGCATGGTGCCGCATCGCCGACACGGGCCGAGGCGTGCTCGCCCGGAAGCCCGAGCGCATCACCAAGGACTTCCTTCTCCAGTTCGAGAGCTTCAGAGCGTTCGCCGTGCGCCCCGCCGCCGAGGACTCGGATGTCGAGGCGACGCCCACTCAGGCCGAGCCCGGCTCCCAGAGCGCCACCGTCACCCCCGAGGAGGCGCTTGAACGTGCTTACGGGGAGATCCGGCGGAAGGTCGAGGCCGACCTCCTCGACGTCGTCGGGCGGGCGTCGCCCGGCTTCTTCGAGAAGCTGGTGGTCGAGCTGCTCGTGAAGATGGGGTACGGCGGCACGCTGGAAGACGCCGGAAAGGCGCTCGGGCGCAGCCACGACGGCGGCGTGGACGGCATCATCAAGGAGGACCACCTCGGGCTCGACGCCATCTACGTCCAGGCGAAGCGGTGGCAGGCCAACGTCGGCCGCCCCGACGTGCAGGCCTTCTCGGGCAGCCTCGACGGAGAGCGCTCCCGCAAGGGCGTCTTCATCACGACGTCGGCCTTCACCAGCGAGGCGCGCGAGTACGTGAAGAAGATCGAGAAGAAGATCGTGCTCATCGACGGACGTCAGCTCGCGGGCCTCATGGTGGACTTCGGTATCGGCGTGAACACGGTGAACGCGTACGAGATCGTCCGGGTGGACGGGGACTACTTCACGGAGGAGTAGGATCGAGAGTGTCACACCCCCATGCGACTCTCCGTGCATGCAGAAGCGTGCTCCCGAGCCCGCCCAGCAAGCCCTCGCTCTCCCGGCGCGCGGGGGGAAGCGTCCCGGCGCCGGCCGCCCGTCGTCGCGTGAACGCTCCGCCGTTCCGCACGTCGAGCGGGACGACGTCCGCCCCTACCAGCCCGTCCACGTCACGCTCCGCATGGCCGATGCCGTCTGGAACCTGCGCAGCGAGCGGAGCTTCGCCGTCATCCACGCTGCGCTGACCGCTGCTCGCCGCCGACCGGACGCGCGCGTCGTCCATTTCAGCGTCCAGGGAAATCACATCCACCTGATCGTGGAGGCGTCGGGCACCGCGGCCCTCTCCAACGCGGTGCGGGCGCTGGCGATCATGCTCGCGCGCCGCCTCAACCGCATGATGGGGAGGAGCGGCCCGGTCTTCGAGGGCCGCTTCCACTCCCACGTGCTCCGAACCCCCGCCGAGGTCCGCAACGCGCTCCGCTACGTCGTCGGCAACTTCGCGAGCCATGCGGCGCGGCGCAACGAGCCGATGCGGCAGGGCTGGGTGGACCCGTTCTCGTCGGCCGCCGGAAAGACGCCCCGAAGCGCGCAGGTCGCCATGTTCCCGGAGCCACCGGTGCGGCCCGCGAAGACGTGGCTTTTGCGCCAGGGTGACCGCCCACGCACCGCTGCCCTCCCTTCCTCTGGGAACGAGGGCCACGTCGTGTGACCATATCCGCCGAATCAAACGGACTGGGAGAGTCCGCCGCCGCCCAGGGGCGTGCCGGGCGGGTGGGCCCCGGCCTGGAGCGAGCGGCGCGCTGCCCAGCGCAGCGCGGCACGTGAGCGCCACTGGCACGGCGATAAGCCGCTGCAGGCGGCGACGCCCGGGCGCGCTTATGACGTGAGCCCGCCAGGACGGTGATGCGCGCGCAGGCGTGCGGCGAGTGAAGCCCGGGGGGTATCCGCCCGGACGCCCAAAGGC
>JBAVTL010000056.1:0-22581 GCA_049696175.1 Anaeromyxobacteraceae bacterium | reverse complement strand
GACGCACCTCGCCGCGCTGCCGCCGCCGCTCGGTTTCGGCCCCCGGCCGGCGCGGCGAACGCCGTCGCCCACCGCCTCCCAACAGGAACCGGGGCCGGATCCGCCGCCCGCGACGGGGTAGCTCCGTCGTCCGCCCCACTTTCGGGGCCAGACGAAGGAGACTCAACGTGAACGACGCAGCGAAGAAGCAGTCCGAGGAGGTCGCCCTGTTCCGGTTCGGGGTGATCGGGGACCTCGTGCACCTTCCTCCCGGTGCGAAGGGGCTCTACGCACGCCTGAAGGAGAAGGCCGCCATCGACTACCGCATCCCCGGCTCGCTCCGCGTGCGCGTGGCGGAGGAGACGATCCGCGACTGGCTCAAGGCGTACCGAAAGGGCGGCCTCGACGCGCTCCGGCCCGGGGTGCGCGCCGATCACGGTCAGTCGCACGCGCTGCCGCAGGAGGTCAGCGATCTCCTCGTCTCGATCAAGGACGAGAAGCGCGAGCTCTCGGTCCAGCTCGTCATCCGCGAGGCGCTCGCCACGGGAAAGATCCCAGAGGGCCTGCCGCTCGCACCGAGCACGGTGCACCGGCTGCTCTCCCGCGCCGGGCTCATGGCGAAGGAGCCCGGCGAGCCCACGTCTAAGGACCACCGGCGCTTCGCCTTCGAGAAGGCCGGCGACCTGTGGATGAGCGACGTCATGCACGGCCCGGCAGTCACCGTCGCCGGCAAGAAGCGCAAGGCGTACCTCATCGCCTTCATCGACGACGCGACGCGGGTGATCCCCTACGCCGCCTTCGCCCTCTCCGAGAACACCGCCGCTTTCCTGCCCGTGCTCAAGGAAGCCGTGCTCCGCCGCGGCGCCCCGCGGCGTCTGTTCGTCGACAACGGCAGCGCGTTCCGCTCGCACCAGCTCGCGCTCGTCTGCGCCAAGCTCGGCATCACGCTCATCCACGCCCGCCCCTATCACCCTGAGGCAAAGGGTAAGATGGAACGCTGGTTCCGGACCGTTCGCCTCCAGCTCCTCCCCTTGCTCCAGCCCGCGGATCTCGCGAGCCTCGACGCGCTCAACCGTCGGCTCTGGACCTGGGTCGAGGGCGAGTACCACCGCTCGCCGCACCGCGGCCTCGACGGCGCGGCGCCGCTCGACAAGTGGGCTTCCGTCGCCGACGAGGTCCGCTACCTCGGCCCCGACATCGACGACCTCTTCCTCAACGAGGCGAAGCGCAAGGTCGCGAGGGATCGGACAGTCAGCCTCGCCGGGATCGTCTACGAGGTCGACGCCACGCTCGTCGGCGAGGTGGTCACGCTGCGCCACGATCCGACTAAGCCAGGCCGCCCGGTGCAGGTGTGGGCAAAAGGCAAGCTGGTCCAGGAGGCGAAGGTGGTCGACGTCCACGGCAACTGCTTCGTGAAGCGCGAGAAGCCCGAGGGCCTCCGCCTCTCCGACCTCGCCGGAAGGGAGGACTGACCGTGTACCGCAAGCACTTCGGCCTCGCCCGCCACCCATTCGCCAAGGACCTCGCCGTCGAAGACCTCTTCGCCTCCACCGCCGTGACCGAGCTGGAGGTGCGCCTGCGCCACCTCCTCGACCTGCGCGGCATCGGTCTCGTCACCGGCGAACCCGGCGGCGGCAAGACCACCGTCTGCCGCAAGGTGGTCGCCTCGCTCCATTCCGGCCTCTACCGCGTCTTTTACGTGCCCCTCTCCACCGGCAACGTCATGGACATCTACAAGTCCATCGCCTGGGAGCTGGGCCTGCCCACCGAGCGCAGCCGCGCCGCCCTCTACCGCGTCATCCGCGCCGAGGTCACCCGGCTCTGCCTCGAGACGAAGGTGCGCCCGGTCCTCATCGTGGACGACGCCCAGTACCTCAGGAGCGACGTCCTCGAGGAGCTGCGGCTGCTCACCAACTACGAGATGGACTCGCAGAACCGGCTCTGCCTCATCCTCGTCGGACAGGCCGAGCTGCGCCGCCGGATCGCCATGGCCGTCCACGAGGCGCTCAGCCAGCGCGTCGTTGTGCGCCACCACATGACTGGCCTCTCTCGCGACGAGCTGGGCCCGTACCTCGCCCACCTCCTGCGCCTCGCCGGGACCGAGCTGCCGCTCTTCGAACCCGCCGCGCTAGAGGCGATCCATCACGCGACGAGCGGGCTGCCGCGCAAGGTGAACCTCCTCGCGCATCACGCCCTCACCGCCGCAGCGCTCGCCAAGAGGCAGGCCGTCGGCGCCGACCACGTCCAGGCGGCGCTCCCGGAGACATCGTGACCGCCTGCGGTGTCTGGCTCGGCCGGCGCGGCCTCGCTGCCGTCCTCGCGGACGGCAGCGGGCGCATCCGCCTGGCGACCACAATCACCACGACCGAGGCCGCGCGGTCCGCGCTCGTCGAACTACTCGCGGTCGTCGGCGCCGATCTCGTCGTCGAGGAGCCGCTTCTCCCCGCCGACCCGATCGCCTTCGCCGCTCGCCGCGCTGGCGTGCACGTCTGGGTGGCCGACCCGTCAGTCGTCGCGTCGCTCAGGATCGCCGCCGGAATCGATCGCGGCCCGCCCCGGACCTCCGCGGCTCTCCTCGCGCGCTTTCCGGCGATCCCATGGCTACGCGACTACTTGCGCCGCATCGACCCGGCAGACGACCCACGCCAAGTCCCGCTCCTGTAGCACCGAGGCCCCGGCCGCTCACGCGTCCCGGGGCCTCTCTGTCTCTGCCACCTCGTCAGGATCGGCCACCGCACGGTGCAAACCGGGAAGCGGTCAGCTCAGGCCGGTGAAAGATCGTGGCGAGCTGGCGGTGAAAGAGCGTGGGAAACGACAAGGCGCATCCATGGTGCTCCTTGACCGGCAGCTGCGGGCGGAGGCCTTCGCCTACTACCGCGCGCGCCTCCGCCTGCGCGACTTCGTCCGCCTGCTCCTCTCGTCCCCGCCGCGAGTCGAGTACCGCTCGACGCTCGCCCCGCCGCTGACCTGGCTCCCGTTCGACTTCTTCGTCCTCGCGAAGCCCAGCGCCGAGGAGCACCTGCCGTCGATCCTCGAGCTGCTCCGGGCGCACGGCGCCACGGTGACGAGGGTGCGCCCCGTCACGCGGTTCACCGAGCTGATCTCGATCCTCTACCGGAGAGACCAGCGGATCCTCCCGGTGCTGCGGGAGCTCTACCCGCCGCTGGAGCGCGAGGGCCGGCGCGCCGCGGTCATCGACTGCGTCGCGGACAAGAAGATCGACCTCGTCGCCGTGAAGCAGGCCATACGGCGGGCGGTGCCGATGGCGTTCTTCCACGTGCGAGCGCCGGCGGCGGAGCGCGACCTGCTCCTGGGGCTCAACGCGGTCCACATTCCCGAGCGCGAGGACATCGCCGCGGAGCGGGCCGTGGTGAGGGCCTTCGAGGACGAGCCCGAGCGGACGGCGTACCTGGGCCCGCGCCTGTCGGCCGGCCCGCGTTCGGAGGTCTCGCTCGCGATCGAGGCGTGTCGGTTCGCGCCGGACGTCGGGCTCGTCGAGCGGTGCCTCGAGGGCATCGAGGCGGACTACCTGGAGCGCAAGCTCGCCCGCGGCATGATCGCGCCCTACTTCGCGAGCCGGCTGGCCGACCTCGGCCTGCTGGACCGGCTCCCCGCGCCGCTCCCGGCCAGGCTCCGCGAGGCGCTGGCGCACAACCTCGCCATCCACGAGACGCGCGCGCGGACGCTGGAGGGCTGGCTCGCCGTCCTCGAGCGGCGGGGGCTCTCGCCGGTGCTCATCAAGGGGGACGCCATCGCCCGCGTGGCCTACGCGCGGCTCGGCCACAAGCTCTTCTGGGATCACGACGTCCTCGTTCCCGTCGAGGCGCGTCGCGAGGCGGTGCGGGTCTGCGTGGAGGAGCTGGGGCTGGTGCCGATGGATCGGAACGGCGTGCGCACGAGCCGGCAGGAGCTCCTCGACAAGGTGGAGCTCTACCACAACGTCCACCTCGGCCCGCCGCCGGACCCGTCAGCCCACCGCTTCGGCATCGCCGACGACCAGGTGAAGCTCGAGATCCACTGGGAGGTCGCCGAGCCGTTCCACCCCTACCGCCTGCCGCCGGAGCTCTTCCTCGCCGGCGCGCGGCGCCGCGGCACGCTGCTCCTCCCGCGCGACGAGGTGCTCTTCCTCCACCTCGTGGTGCACCAGTTCAAGCACGCCTGCCACGAGAGCCGCTGGGGCGTGGAGCTGCGGCTCGCCGTGGACCTCTACCGGCTCGTGCTGTTGCGGAGCGACGACTGGGAATGGGACTTCGTCGAAGCGGCCGTACGCGACCTGGGGCTCGCCGCGCCCTTCGCCTACGTCCTGCGCCGCGACGCGGCGCTCTTCCCGGAGCTGCTCGGGGTCGGCCCGCTCGCGTCGCTCCTGGACCGCTTCGAGGCACGAGGGCGCGCGGAGCTCTGTCCCGTCCACGCCGGCGCCCTGGCCTACAACGGGACGGTGCACGACCACTCGGTCAAGTGACGCCCACCGCGGCGCCACCGTGCTCCGTGCTGTGACCTTCCGCGAGGTCGCGACGCGAAGGTGTGGTGCGGATCCGCGCAGCGGTTCGCGCGCGCTGAACGGATCCGTGCAGGGCACTCCGCGACGATGTGTCTGCGCGCCCGCCGGGACCCTGCAATTGCGGCATGTTCCCCGCCAAAGTTGCCGTGGCGCGACGCCTGCAATGGCCCTTGACGGGTGCACCATCTGGAAACCAACGCGTGGGGGGATCACATGAATCAGAGACTCGTCGCGATGCTGGCCGTGCTCGTCGTGGGCATGGCGGGATGCGAAGGCGGCAAGGGACCCGCTGGCCCCGCTGGGGACCCGGGAGCGCCCGCGGTGACGAACGCCACCTGCCTCTCGTCTTCGTGCCATGGCAACCCAACTCTGAAGAAGACCATCGTCACCAGCATGGACCCCGTGAAGGTCGAGGAGACCGTCCCGCTGTACGTGAATCAGACGCTCTACGAGGCGAGCATCCACGGCGCCCAACTCTGCGTGTCCTGCCACAACGACATCAACGCGAGCGGCGGCGCGCACGGTCCGGTGGCGAAGACCTACGGCGGCTGGTCCCGGTTCAGCAAGCAGCAGGCGACCGAGGCGATCAGCACGAACGAGATCCTGAGGACCCGGAACTACGTCACGGCCGCCTCCCGCAGCTGCGCAACCTGCCACACGCGTCACTCCGGCTTCCAGAACAGCGCGCACGCGACCATCTACAAGATGCGGGCGGCCCACATCGACGCCGCGCTCACGGCCAAGGCCACGGCGGACGCGGGCGGCGTGACCACGACCATCGGAGAGGACTACGCGGTCGGCAACTGCAACCGGTGCCACGCCACGTGCTCGACCTGTCACTTCAAGTCGACGATCGCGCGGAAGAACGCCACCTCCGTTGCGGCCCACTGGGACACGATCCAGGCGACTGACAGGCTCCCCGACGGAACCGCCGTACCGGACTCCATGTCCGAGTTCTACATGGACTGGACGACGAACGTCGCGTCGCATGATTTCCGGCGCGCGTCCTACTTCGCGACGGACAGCGAGGGCGTGTGCGAGGCCTGCCACACTGGCTTCCAACGGCCGGCCAAGAGAGCCTACTACTGGACGGACGCGGCGAAGACCGTCTCGGCGTCGGTGATGGCTACCAACGTGAAGCGCCACCCGCAGGCGACGGAGCTCGCCATCTCCGGCGGTACGACCATCTCGCCCTTGACCGGCGGCGCCAACCCGCACGGTGCCTTCGTCTGCGCGGACTGTCACGGCACCAGCGAATACATACCCGGCAAGTCCGGCACCGGCGACGTCCACGGGCTCCCTGGCCTGCCGTACGAATGGTCGCTCTACGGCGACGTGCAGTGCGGCGGCTGCCACGGCACCTACGTGCACACGGAGCCGACGGTCGGCATGCACCTGGACGACACCGGGACGAAGATCGCGTGCATCGGCTGCCACACGTTCGGCCTCGCTCGTGACTTCGAGCTCGCGAAGACCGGAACGGCGACCTCGCACGAGGTGTTCATCGACCCCGTGACCAACGAAGTCCGGCCGGTCGTCTGGAAGAACGGCCACGCCATCGCGTGGTACTCGCACAACTGGCAGACGCTCGTCCCCGGGACGGGCAAGACCGATCCCGCCGGCGGCTGCGCCCAGAAGTGCCACTACAGCGGGAACCTGGTCGGCGCGGGCTTCTAGCTGAAGGGTGAGGGATGCGACGGCGCCGGTCCGCGTGTGCGCGGGCCGGCGTTCGCCGTCTCAGGCGTGACGGGCCTCGACCGTGGGAGGTGACCGGAGTGGGCCGGTCGCTACTCTGCCTTCGCGACCGGGATGCCGAGCCGCCGCATCCGTCGCGACAGCGCTCCGCGGCTGATCCCGAGCTGCGTCGCCGCGCGGCTCTGGTTGTTCCCCGTGGCCTCCAGCGCCTCACGGATGAGGCGCGCCTCGGAGCGGGAGAGCGCTCCATCGGGCGCCTCCGGGGAGACCGCCGAATCCTCGGCGATCTCGGCGGGCAGGGTGTCGACTCCGATCGTGCCTCCAGGCGTCACCACGATCATCGCCCGCTCCACGACGTTCCGGAGCTCGCGGACGTTGCCCGGCCAGCGGTAGTCGAGGAGGTGCCGCTCCGCCTCCGTGTCGAGCCCCTGCACGCGCTTGCGAAAGTCACGCTGGAACGTGTCCACGAACAGGCGGGCCAGGGGGAGGATGTCCTCAACCCGCTCCCGCAGCGGCGGGATCTCGATCGGGAAGACCTTGAGCCGGTAATAGAGGTCTTCGCGCAGCGTCTTGGCGGCGACGGCCTCCTCGAGCGGACGATTCGTCGCCGCGATGACGCGCGCGCTCACCGCGATGTCACGCAGGCCGCCCAGGCGCCTGAACGTGCGCTGCTCCAGGACCTTGAGCAGCTTCGCCTGCGCGGCGAGCGGGGCGTCGGCGACTTCGTCGAGGAACACGGTGCCGCCCTCGGCCAGCTCGAGCAGGCCGCGCTTCTGCGCCTTCGCGTCCGTGAAGGCGCCGCGCTCGTACCCGAAGAGCTCGCTCTCGAGCAGGGCCTCGGGCAGCGCAGCACAGTTGATGTCCAGGAAGAGCTCCTCCGATCGGCGGCTCCCGTCGTGGATGTGGCGCGCGAGCGCGTCCTTTCCGACGCCGGTCTCCCCCAGCAGCAGCACGGTCGCCGAGTCGGTCTGCATGACCATGGCCGCCTGTTCGAGGACCCGTCGCATCTGCGGCGACTCCGCGATCAGCCCGGGGGCCCCGCCCGAACGCGCGCGCGATCGCAGCGTGCGGTTCTGCTCGCGCAGGGAGACGCGCTCGGTCGCCCGGACGATGCTGTTGAACAGCTTGGTGAAGTCGAAGGGCTTCGTGACGTAGTCCCAGGCGCCGAGCCGGATCGACTCCACCGCAGCCTCGATCGACGTCGCCGAGGTGATCATGATGATCGCGACGTCTGGATGGAGCTGCAGCAGCTGCGGGATCAGCTGGATCCCGCTGCCGTCCGGCAGGTTGATGTCGAGGAGGACGACGTCGGACGGGTTGTCGCCGTGGAGGCGCAGCGCCTCCGCTCCGGTCGCCGCCGTCGCCGCGGAGTACCCCTTCCGCGAGAGCTCCTGCGCGAGGGACCACCGGACCAGCTCCTCGTCGTCCACGACCAGCACGCTAGACTGGGACATCCGGGTTCGCCTCCTCCGCGGGGAGCTGGATGACGAAGGACGCTCCCTGTCCCGGCGCGCTCTCGACACGGATCCGCCCATTGTGGGTCTCGAGGATCTGGCGGACGACGTGGAGGCCGAGCCCCGTTCCACCGGGCTTCGTGGAGAAGAAGGGTGAGAAGAGCCGGCCAACGTGCTCAACGGGGATGCCGGCTCCCTGGTCGGAGATCGCGACCTCGATCAGCCCTTGCGGCGCCGGGCGGATCGAGACCTGGAGCACCCCGCCGCGAGGCATCGCCTCGATGCCGTTGAGGAGGAGATTGAGGAAGACCTGCTTCATCAGATCAGGATCGACCCGGGCGCGCACGGTTCGCACCGCGAAGTGCTTTCGAACCTGGATCTTCTGCTCGGTGGCCTGGGGCTCCACGAAGGAGATCACCCGATCGAGGAGCTCCACGAGATCGACCTGGGTCACCGACGGCGGGACCGGCCGCGCGAAGTCGAGCGCGGCGACGACCGTCTTCGAGAGCCGATCCACCTGCGCCAGCACCTTGCCGATGATCCGCTGCGCCGGCGGGGGGACCGTCGCGTCCGACTCCAGGACGCGGAGAGCCCCGATGATCCCCGCGAGAGGGTTCTTGATCTCGTGCGCGACCGTCGAGGCCATCCGCCCCAGCGCGGCGAGTTTGGTCGAGTGTGCCAGCTCGGAGCGGTAGGTCCGCTCGAGCTCGAGCTTCGCCCCCTCGATCGCGACGGCCATGTCGTTGATGCTCTGCCCCAGGCGGTCGATCTCGTCGCCGGTGTCCGAGACCGGCGCCCGGGCCGCGAGATCGCTGGCGCGGATCCGCCCGACGGTGTCGGTCAGGCGCCTCACCGGCCGGTAGACGAGCGCGAGCTGGACGAGCACCAGCACGAGGGACAGGGCCACCGCCTGGGCGCTGCCGGCGGCGAGGTTCACCCGCCGCTGCTCCCGGACCTCGCTCTCTCCCTCCTCGACGGGCGAGTCCACGCCGATGAAGCCGATGGGGTCGGCGACGCCATGGCACCGCGCGCACGTCTTCCCGCCGGCGATGGCCCGGACCCGGCGCACCCAGCTCACCCCGTCGTGGACCACGCGGCGCTCGGCGCGCGCGGGAGCGTCGAGCTTCGTCGCGGCTAGCTCGGCGCTGCAGGAGAAGCGCACGCGCCCCCCGCGGTCGGTCACGAAGGCCGTCTTGTACGTCGCCTGGCAAAGGAGCTTCAAGAACGGGTCGAGGTCCGCGTGGTCGCTCTCCATCTCCCGGCGGAAGGCGGCCTCGACCGCCGCCGAGAAGCGGTCCGCGCGGCGGCCCGAGTGCACCTCGTGCGTCTCCGCGAACAGCCAGCCCAGAAACCACGCCGAGAAGAAGCTCAACACCAGCACGACGAGGACCGTCGGCATCGTGATCTTGAAGATCAGGCTCCGGCGCGCGCCGCGCGCGCACCGAAGCGTCCAGCGGTAGAGCGCTCCCATGGGTCCCCGCACCGCGCATTATGGACCGAATACGAGCGCCCGGAGCGACGCTTCGCGGCGTTTGGTGGAAGCCTACGAATCGGTCGCCGCCTTCAGGATCGACGCCCGAAGCGACTGAAGCGCGCGGCTCTCGGTATGCCCGTCCTCGGGAACCCGCGTGCCGGCGGCCTTCAGCTCCGCGTTCGCGATCTGGCGGTCGATCTCGGTGAGGACCGCAGCGGTCTGCGCGGGCGAGAGGCCGGCGCGGATGTGCTCGCAGGCGACGGTGCAGGCGCCCTTGTTCGGAGCGAACGGATCGTGGAGCAGGGAGAGGTTGTTGCCTGCTGCGCCCGCGGCGACCTTGCAGCTGTAGCGGTCGTAGTCGTCGTAGGCGAAGTCCCTGTCCCGCTCGTAGGACTCGTAGAGCCGCCAGAGCAGCTTCCAGGAAGACGGTCGCCGAGCTCAAGGAACCCGTCGCTCCGGACCACTGGGCCGTCGCGATCCTGACGAAGCTGCTCACCGAGTTCGGGGAGGCCCGCCAGGAGAAGCACGCGAAGGCTCTCGATGATCTGGGCCAGCCGCGTCTCGTCGGCTCGCACCGGCGCCATCACGCCGCTCGACGACGTCGTCGGTCACCTCCTGCACTGCAAGCGCCACCCGGCCGCGGTGCTGGCGGACGAGGCGCTCGCCGCGCTCGCAGCGAGCCTGGGAAAGGGCGGAGCCGAGGCGCTGCTGAAGCTGGTGGAGGAGCGGAACGCCCAGATCAGCGGCCTTCGCAGGCTCCTCGACTCCTGCGATCGCTTCGACGACGACCTGGGCTGGAACGGGGACCGCGCGTACGCCCGGGGCTACGTCGAAGACGCGCTCGATCGAGCGCAGGCGAGCGCGAACGCCTTCCACGAGGACGGGGAGGAGCGGCGCGCGTGGACTGCGAAGTACCTCGCGGACAGATGGGCGAAGCTGAGCTTCCTGCTCAGGCCGCCGGGGCCGGCTGCCGGGCGGCCACTGCCGTCCGCGGGACGGACTCCGAGCCGCAGCCGTTCGCTGCGCTGGCGCTGTCGCCGCGATGGCACGAGACGTGAAGCCCACGCCTAACATGGCTGCTACCCTGAGCGCTCCAATGCCCCAGACCGCATACGCGTTCCACGTCCGTTCGCTGTCGCACCCCGGCGTCTCCAGGACGATCGAGCTTCGCGGCGATCAGACCCTGGCCGACCTCCAGGGCGTGACGGAAGCGGAGTTCGACCTCGACAACGAGCACCAGTGGGCCTTCTACCTGAGCGGCGAATGGCACGACCGGGACAGCGAGTTCGGCGGGTCGGGCCGGGCGCACGACGTGGAGCTTCAGTCGCTCAGCCTCGAGGCCGGGGTCCGCATCGCCCACCTGCACGACTTCGGCGAAGAGTGGCGCCACCTCGTCGATGTCGCGCGTGTCGGCGAGGCCCAGCCGGGGGTGGGGTATCCGCGCGTCGTGGAACGGGTCGGGCTCGTCCCTCCTCGCTCGAAGTGGGAGCGTGAGGACGAGGAGCAGGAGCGTGGTGAGCCCTTCGCTCCGGAGCTGATCGCCGAGCTCGAGGCTGCGATCGCCGCATCCGACGCGGAGCCGCCACTCCAGCGCAGCGCCGCCGCGATGGAGGCGGCACTCGACGCGTGTCCGACGAGGACCAGGCTGGGCCAGCTCGCTCGAAGCGTCGACGGTCCGTTCACGTCGTGGCTCAACCAGGTGGTTCGGGAGTTGGCGCGATCGGGGTCGACCGCGCGTGCGGTCGCGGCGCTGGAGAGGTTGGCCCAGGCGCTCGGGTACGAGCCGTTCCCCCGAGAGGTGCTTGGCCAGGCGATCGCGGTCGCAAACGCGTGGGACGATGCGGAGTACGAAGGCGACATAGAGCTCCCCCCGGCCAGGATCGCCGAGGTGGTCCACTCCCTCTGCTCCACGGTGAGAGCCCCGCGCCGGGTCGAGGAGCTCGGGTTCCTGGTCGAACGATCCCTCTCGCAGCTCCTCAGCCGCGCCGTGGACCAGCTCGCGATCGCGAAGGAGTTCGGTGGGGCGCGGGAGGCCGCGTCGTGGCTCGCAAACGCCGACGGGAGCCCGGGAGAGCTGGTGTCCGTCTCCCTCCACCTGGCCGCCGCCGGCCTGAAGGACGAGGCGCGAGCGGTGCTGGCCGAGGCGGAGGCCCTCCCGTGCGCGCCTTCGGCGTACGAAGCCCATTCCATCGCGCGGGGGTACGCGGCGATCGGTGACGACGCGTCGGCCGAGGCGCGCCTCCGAGGGCTCGCCGGGCGGCGCTGGATCGCGGCTCGGGACCGGGACGAAGTCGCGGCGCTGCTCGGCGGGCTCCTGGAGCGCGCGGGACGGGCGGCTGAGGCGCGCGCGGTCGAGGCGGAGCATGCCGCCTGGCATCGACGCCGCCTCGAAGCGCGTGGCGGGACGGTGCGGCGGACCGAGCCGCGGGTAGGTCGCAACGACCCGTGTCCGTGCGGGAGCGGGAAGAAGTTCAAGAAGTGCTGCGGAGCGGGGCGGGTCGTGGAGTGAGAGACGACCCCTTCGTTCGGCAGGGAAGGGCGCGCATGACGTGGTAATGGGCACGGATGATCCACGCCTTCCTCCTTGGCCCCATCGAGACCGGTCAGGGCACCGCCTGGTGCGCAGCGGGCGTCGCGTCCGACGGTACCGTCGCCCCACCGGAGATCCAGTCGTCGCCGGAGCGGGCGCTCCGGGGGTTCGCGAAGCGCGCCGCTGGACAGGAGATCGTCTGCGAGCCTGCGCTGGCCGGCCTGGCCGGCTCGCTGGGGATGAGGTGCGCCAAGCTGCCGCCGGAGGCGCTCCCGCCGCGGGCGGTACTCTCCTGGCTCCTCGCCCGAGGCCCGATGGCCGGCAAGCCGCCGCCCGACGCGCTCATCCGACTGTTCGAGTCCTGCGCGGCCTTCCTCGGGGCCCGACCGTGGGAGCGCGTGGACTCGGACACGCCGCACCCGACCACCGTGACCATCGACGCACTGCGGAGCGCGCGCGAGGTCTCGATCCTTGGCTGCGGCGGTGAGGAGTTCGGCGTGGCGATCTACGACCAGCCCGGCTCGATCCAGCGGGTCCTCACCGCCATGGACGCGGGCCGGCCCGAGGACGGGCGCCTGGTCGATTCGCTCAGCGTGACGCTCGACGAGGAGCCCGCGTGGGCGGTCGAGGCGCTGGACGACGCCTTCGGCCTCGACCGGGTGCCCTTCGTCGTTCGTCTCCGGAGAGGGCGTCCGTCGCCGGCCTCTACGGAGGAGTTGCTGCAGCTCGCCGCGGTGCTCGACGCGGTGGTGAAGGTCACGGTCGGTGGGGCGCAGGAGGAGGCCGAGGCGAGCGCCCAGTGGAGGGGACTCCGCGTGACCGCGCGGGTCGGGCCCGGGCAGGCGCCGGAGGAGCCGGACCTGGAGGAGCTGGCGGAGCCGATGCTCGTCCCCGAGCCGCGGTCGGGCGCCCTCGGCGAGCGGGTCCCGCGCAATGCGCCCTGTCCGTGCGGCTCGGGCAGGAAGTACAAGAAGTGCCACCTCGCCGAGGACCAGCGGCGCGCGGAGGCGGCGCGCGGGACCGGGCCGGAGGCTGAGGAGGCGCGGGCGACGCAGCGCCGGATGGCCGAGCGCGATCCCGTGCACAATCTCGACGAGAGAATCCACGCCGATGCGATGGCGCTCGCGAAGCGGCGCTGGGGCCGGGCCTTCGACCCGGAGGGCGCGCTGGCGACGATCCACTACGACTTCCAGGCGAGCCAGATGGTCTCTGGGTGGGCGTCTGCCCACTACCCAGGGCCGGACGGCCGGACCGCGCTCGACCTGTACCTCGAGGAGCGCGGTGGCGCGCTCGACGATCTGGGCCGGCGGTTGGTGGAGGCGCAGCGGGGGGCCTGGTTCAGCCTCCACCTCGTGCAGTCAGTCGAGCCGGGCGTCTCGATCACGGTGCAGGACCTGCTCGCGGGGAGCGAGGCGACCATCCAGGAGAAGGCGGGCTCGCGCACGATGCGGCCGGGTCACGTCGTAATGGCCCGCCTGCTGGATCTCGGGGATCGCGTTATCATGGCGGGCAATCACCCGCGGACGCTGCCAGCTCTGCGTGCGTCCGCAGCGGTGGAGTCGATCCGCAAGGCCATCCGCGCGCGGGGCGTGAAGGTGTCGGCCGCCAAGCTTCAGGAGGCGACGGCGCGCGGGGTGCCGCTCGTCGCGTGGCAGGCGCTCGTGGAGCAGGTGGACGCGCAGCCGCTGCCGCAGCTACAGAACACCGACGGCGAGCCGTTCCTCCTCACCGTCGATCGGTTCGTGGTGGCTCCCGAAGGGGCCGAGGCCGTCCGGCGGGGGCTCCTCGCGATGCCCGACGCCGTGGCGGACGAGCCGGAGGAGGGGGAGAGCGGCTTCGTGGTCCGCTTCGAGCGGGAGGGGAACGCCATGGGGGCGCTGCCCTCGACTCTCATCGGCCGGGCGATCCTGGAGGAGGGGCGGCTCCGGATCGAGAGCAACTCGGTCGAGCGGGCGGACCGGCTACGGCAGGCGGCGCTGGATCGCTGCGGAGCGGCGCTCACCTTCAGGATCCGAGAGCACACCGATCCGACTGCGCTCCTGAAGGAGGCGCGAGGGAAGGGTATGCCTCCAGCGCCCGAGCCGATGCCGCCGGAGGTTCAGGCGACGGTGCGGCGGCTGATGGAGGAGCACTATCGCCGCTGGCTCGACGAGGAGATCCCCGCGCTCGGCGGATCGACCCCGCGTCAGGCTGCAGGGCAGAAGGGTGCGAAGCGGCGGAAGCTGGAGCTGCTGATCGTCGAGATCGAGGAGATGGAGGCGGGGAAGCCAGCAGGAGAGCGCTTCGATGTCAGGGTGCTGAGGCGGGAGCTGGGGGTCGAGCGGTAGCCACTCCTCGGGAGGGCGTCGGCATGTCCAGGCACCGACATCCCTCCTTCGCCGTCGCCCTGCGCGTCCTCGAGTCGCTGAGACCATGTCTTGGACGCTCCCGCCGCTACCTGATCGCCAACTGTTGGCCGACCTCTGCCGGGAGACCGCCGAGCGGGAGCGGGTCCAGCCGATCCTCGTGGAAAAGGACTTCCAACCCGCTGGCAAACGGTCCGAGCGCGATGCGCACGTGACCTGGATGCTCGAGTACGGCTCCGAGTTCGGCGAGCAGCGTATCCAGGTCGAGGCCGCCATCCGGCCCGTGCTGCGCCCGTCGCGAAGAGCGAGCCTTCGCCAGCTGCTCCAGGATCGGCTCGCAGGGGACTACGCCGGCGCGTTCTGCCACGCGCTCGACGCCGCGGAGGCTCGCGCGGAGAAGGTTCGAGCGGCCTTCACCCGCGAGGAGGCGCGCGACTTCTACGATCTCCAGCAACTCAAGGAGTCGGGCACCGACTTCTCGTCGGCGGCGTTTCAGGTGCTGGTTGACACCAAGTTGGCGGAGCTTGGCCCGTTGCCTCCTACGCCACGTTCCCCCACCGCCGCACCCACTCCGGCAGCAGCGGCGTCCCCAGCTTCCACTCGATCGTGATCGGCCGCTCGCCGCGGTGCGCGTGCGGCTGGACCGGACCGAGGTAGCGGAACGCACTCGTCACGCCGCGAGCGTCCTTCTTCGCCTCGCGCACGAAGAGGAGCGGCGTCACGCCCATCTCGGCGGGCCTCAGGTGGCGCAGGCCATCCTCGCTGTCCGCGCGGGTGCCCGACTGCGACTGCCACTGGAAGAGCGACTCGCCGAGCGGGAAGTCGGCGTATTGCAGGTGCTCGTGCTTCACGTCTCCCTTGTCGAGCGTGACGAGCAGCAGCTCGTAGCGGCCGTTCGCGACGGGCTCGACGCCCGTGTAGAAGTGCCGGTACATCCCGTCCTTCTTCGTCACGGCGTCGAAGGCGACGCTCAGCTCCATGTCGCGGTACTGCCCGTGGAGGACGAGCGGGATCTCTGGCGACAACAGATCCGCGCGGGGGAGGGCGTCGGCCAGGGCCTCGAGGACCGGAACGAGCTGGCGCAGCTCCTCGCGCAGGGCCTCGTGCGTTCGCCAGCGCGCGAGCAGCTCGTCGAGCCGTGCGGCCTCGAAGCGGCCGTGGAGGCTCGTGAAGATCATCGCGGCGAGCCGGCGCTCCGACTCGGAGCGTGGCGTCTCGAGCGCGACGAGCCGCTTCATGGCACCGAGCCGCAGCGCGTCGCTGACGTGGAGCAGCTTGTGGACGTTCCCGAGGGCGGCGACCTCATCGGGATCCGCGATCGCCGCACGCAGGCCGACGTCGATCTGCAGCGACGTCCAGGAGCGCTTCCCGCGGTAGAGGTCGAGCGGGTCGACCTCCGTCTCCCGCAGGAAGGTCGCCAGGCCCCAGCCCTCGCCGCGGTGGGCCTCCAGGAGAGATCGGAGCCCGTCGAGGGTCGACGGGATGGCGCGCTTCACCCGTTCGAGGATGTCTTTCTGAGAGCGCTCCTCGAACTGGAGCACGCAGCCCGACGGGAGTCGGCCGAAGCCGGTCTCGAGGAACTCACGAAGCTCGCGCGGCGTGTGGCCGAGGAGCTCGCGGAGGTGGCGATCGAAGCGGAAGTTGGGGTGCTGGCGTCCGGTGACGTCGAAGACGGTGAGGATGTCCTTGTTGCGGCTGCGCCGAAGCCCGCGCCCGAGCTGCTGCAGGAAGACGGTGGAGCTCTCGGTCGGCCGGAACAGGAAGAGCGTGTTGACGTCGGGGATGTCGACCCCCTCGTTGAAGAGGTCGACGACGCAGAGGACCTGGACCTTCCCGCTCGTCAGGTCCCCCTTGGCGCGATCGCGCTCCTCCCGCGGTGTCTCGTCGGTGAGGACGCGCGCGGTGAGCCCTTCGCGCGTGAGCCGGTCGGCGACGACGCGGGCGTGAGCCTTGTCGACGCAGAACGCGAGCGCCCGGATCTCCTCGGGGCGGGCGACCCGCTCGCCGATCGCCTTCGAGACGGCCCGGACCCACAGGTCCTGCGCGCTGACGAGGCGGCTCGAGAGATCCGAGTCTACGTAGCCGCCGTTCCACCGCGCGTCGGAGAGGTCGAGCCCGTCGACGTCGAGGACGAAGTACCGGAAGGGAACGAGGACCGGGCCGATCGCATCCCAGACGCGCAGGTTGCCGACGTACGGGCGCGGGAAGTGCGCCTCGTATATGCGTCCGTCCGCTCGCTCCGGTGTCGCGGTCAGTCCGACCAGCTGCTTCGGCCGCAAGCGGTCGAGCAGCTCGACGTAGCTCGCGGCGGCCGCGTGATGGACCTCGTCGATGATGACGTGCTCGAAGTGGCCAGGGTCCAGCGCCTCGACCTGCGCGAGCGACTGAATGGACGCGAAGACGTGTCGGCCGGTCGCCGGGCGCTGCCCATCGACCCACAGCTCGCCGAAGTCACCCCGGCGCAGCACCTGCCGGAAGACCCGCCGCGACTGCTCGAGGATCTCCTTCCGGTGCGCCACGAAGAGGAGCGAGTCGACCGAGCGGGACCGCAGCAGCTCTTCGTAGTCGAACGCCGCGATGAGCGTCTTGCCCGTGCCAGTGGCGGCGACGACGAGGTTCTTGTTCCGCCCCAGCGCGCGCGCCTCCTGAAGCTCCCGGAGGATCGGCTTCTGCCACTCCTTCGGCTCCAGCTCGAAGGCGAAGAAGTCGCCAGCGCGCTCCGGGTCAGTGAGCGCGCGCACCAGGCGGCGGGTCGAGAGGTCGGTCCCGTCGAAGGGCTCGAACTTGTCGGCGTCCACCCAGTAGCTTTCGAAGACGTCGCGGATGTCGCCGACGAGGCCCGGCTGATCGGCTTGGGCGACCCGGACGTTCCACTCGAGCCCCTCGGTCTGAGCGGAGTGGGAGAGGTTCGAGGAGCCCACGTAGGCGGTCGAGTACTCGCTCTCCCGATGGAAGAGCCACGCCTTGGCGTGGAGCCGCGTCGAGCTGTCGTCGTAGGAGATGCGGACCTCGGCGCCGAGCCGATGGAGCAGCTCGATCGCCTTCACCTCGGTCGCCCGCATGTACGTCGTGGTGAGGACGCGGAGTGGACGGCCCAGCGCGCGGTGGCGCTCGATGAGCGGCCGGAACTTGTCGAGGCCGCTGAGCTTGATGAAGGAGCAGAGCAGGTCGATCCGGTCGGCGCTCGCGAACTCGCTCGCGAGGTGCGAGAGGACGCTCTCGCCGTGAGCGTTGGTGATGAGCCCTGACGAGAGGATGGAGCCGCGAGGAGGGGCGGCCGGCGTCGGCACGAGCCCCGCGACGCGCGGCGTGATCCCTCGCAGCACGAGGTCGCGGAGGGCGGTCTCGCCGTCGCGGAACGCGGTAGCACCCTTCAGCGGCGCCAGGAGGCTCCGCGCGACGGCGATCTTGTCGAGCGCGCTGCTCTTCGCGCCGATGGCGATACGCGCTGCGTCGCGGACGAGCGTGACGAGCTGCTCGTCGACCTCCGAGTCCCTGGTGACCTCGTGCGTCTCGATCGCGTGCGTGTCCTCGAGCGCCGCCATCCTCGCCTCGAGCGCGTCGGTGACGACCTCGTCGTAGATGCCCGGCGGAAGCTGCGGCTGCGATCGACGCCAGATGGACACGGGCACGCTCCAGGGGTGTCAGGAGTTCGTACCAGGGTGGCTCCCAACGCTGCAATGCAGGGTGACGAAGAGACGGCCGCTGCCGAGCCCTACGAATCGGTCGCCGCCTTCAGGATCGACGCCCGAAGCGACTGAAGTGCGCGGCTCTCGGTGCTCCCGTCCTCGGGAACCCGCGTGCCGGCGGCCTTCAGCTCCGCGTTCGCGATCTGGCGGTCGATCTTGGTGAGGACCGCGGCGGTCTGCGCTGGCGAGAGGCCGGCGCGGATGTGCTCGCAGTCCACGGAGCAGGCGCCCTTGTTCGGAGCGAACGGATCGTGGAGCAGGGAGAGGTTGTTGCCTGCGGCGCCCGCGGCGATCTTGCAGCGGTAGCGGTCGTCGTTGTCGTAGGCGTAGTGCAGGTCCCGCTCGTAGGACTCGTAAAGCCGCCAGAGCCACTTCCAGAGCTCCTCGAGCGCGGCCGGCGTGAGCGAGAGCTGCATAGTGGCGTTCGTCTTGTCTTCCATCGGACCCTCCTTCTGCGTGTAGGTGGAGGTAGTCTCGACGGAGGACGGACATGGGTGTTCCGCTCGCAGCCGATCGGTCCGCGCGATCCGCTGGGCTTCATGGGGCCGCGGCCTCGTGTCCGTCGTCCGGGTAGAAGGAGCAGGCGCGCGCGTGATCCAGCTCTCCATCCCCGTCCCGCTCCGGCACGACGAGACCGGGCTTCAAGTTTCGCGGCTCGCGCGCGACGCCGTGCTGGCCGCAGCCCGGCGCCTTCCGCCTGCCCTCCGCGTCAGGGTCTACGGCGTCCTCTCCCGCGACGAGCGCGGCTGGGAGCGGCAGAGCCTCTCGGCGGGACCCGGGCCGATCCTATTCGCGCTCGCGCTGATGGACCTGGACGAGACGGTCTCCGCTGGCGTGAAGCTCCTCCACGATCTCGGCGAGGGCCCGATCCCCTGCGCCTGCGGAAGCTGCTCGCGGGGGACCTGAACCTGATGCGGAGGGACTACGTGGTCGGGGGACCGAGGGCGGACACGGAGCGGATCGCCGTGCTGATCGGCCTGACTCGCGACGAAAAGCTCTGGCGTCGCCTGGTGCGCTACCTCACCGACGTGGACTCGGCGCATCGCTACAACCAGAAGTACAGCGGCGTCTCGAAAGAAGACCTGGGGCCCATCCCGTCAGAAGCCCGCTCGGCGACCTGGGTCCGCTCGGAGGCGAAGCACGTGGCGCTCCCCGAGGCGGTGCGGCGGCGAGTCGACGAGGCGCTCAAGGAGATGGAGCTCGGTGGGGCTGAGGAGCGTCACCGCGTCGGCGATGCGAGCCGCCTTCGCGGGCTCGCCCTTGGCCAGCCAGAACTTCGCCAGCGCGACGTGAGCGGCCGCGTCGGTCTCGCCGGACCGGACGAGGAGCTCGTAGAGGCGCGGCGTGGAGGGGTCGTCGATGGCGCGATCCTCCGCCGCGAGCGCGGCGCGAATCCGCTTCACGATGACCTCGAAGGAGTTGTTGAGGGCTGCGCGATGGGGTCGAGCTGGAGCGCCCGGTCCCTCGCCGGTGAGGGTGCCCGCCGGTGCCCGCCCCACCGGTTGGCCTTCGCGCCTTGCCGCTCTTCGTCAGGATCGACGGCGCCTCGTGCACCGTCCTGACATCAAGATAGCTGGCGAACGGACATGAGCCGCGGTGTGACGGTGTGTCGGGCGGTCACGGGGCGCGGAAGACCATCCCCGGTTGACGAAGGTCAATGCACGCGCTGTGCACCGGCCCGCATAGGTTGCGTTACTGCCGGACGCGTAGAATGCGCGCTTCGACCTAGCCCACCGAGGTCGGGCCCCCGATGACCGACACCACCGATCGCCAGCTCACGCCGTCGCTTCGGCTCGAAGCCGAATGCTCCGCCGTCCTCAACTTCGCGATGGAGCAGAACGGAGTCCCCGTCGTGCGCGAGGCCGCCGTCGTGAACGACGGGCCGGTGCCCGTCGCCGGCGCAGTGCTCGAGGTCACCGTCGAGCCTGGGTTCTCCGAGCCGCTTCGGGTCCCGCTTCCCGAGCTCGCGCCTGGCGACCGCCACGTGCGGCGCGCCTTCGAGGTACCTTTCACCCCGGGGCGCCTACGCGACGTCACCGAGGCCGAGGTCGGCGCCATCCGGTTCCGCGTCATGCAGGGAACCGAGACCGTCGCCGAGCACCGGTCGAACGTTCGCGTCCTCGCGTTCAACGAGTGGCCGGGATCCGCCGCACCGACCGCGTTGCTCTCGGCGTTCGTCCTCCCGAACCACCCCGTCATCACAGTCCTCCTGCAGTCCGTGCGCGAGGAGCTCCGGAAGGCCGGCTTCCCCGACACGATTGACGGATACCAGGCGGCCTCCCCGGCCCGGGCCCGCGAACTCACGGCCGCGCTCTACAGGGCCGTCCAGGCCCTCGGGATCGGCTACGTCGGGATCCCCGCGTCCTTCGAGCAGGGCGGCCAGAAGATCCGTCTCCCGGACGCGGTGCTCTCGGATCGCCTCGGGTGCTGCCTCGATCTGTCGGTCCTCTTCGCGGCGACGCTCGAGCAGATGGGGCTGGCGCCGCTCCTCTTCCTGGTCCAGGGTCACGCGTTCGCAGGCGTCTGGCTCCGCGACGAGCGCTTCCCGGAGGGCCTCGTCGAGGACGCCGCCCGCGTTCGCACGCTCATCGAGCTTGGACAAATCATTCCGTTCGAGTCCACCGCGGTCACCAGCGCGGAGCGGCCCTCGTTCGAGGTCGCCGCGCGGCTCGGAATTGAGCGGCTCCTTGACGACGCGAGCTTCCGATGCGCGCTCGACGTGCGCGCCGTCCGAACCGAGTACCGACCACTCCCAATCCGTACGGTCCGCTCGGCGGGGTTGGAGAGCGCGGCCGTCAGGGGCGACGGCTCCGACGTGCCGAGCGCCCTCGCCACGAAGGTGCTCGCCCGCGCCGCGGCCCTGCCCCAGCCGGCGGACACGCCAGCGAGCCCGCCGCCGACCGACGTCGCGCAGCGCTTCCGTCGCTGGAAGGAGCGACTCCTCGACCTCACCCTTCGGAACCGGCTTCTCAATTTCAAGCCGGAGGGCAAGGCCGCGTGTCAGCTCACCATCCCCGACCTCGAGACCCTCGAGGACGGAGTGTTCGGGAACAGGACCTTCTCGCTCGTGCCGCGGCCCGAGCTCGACGCCCGCGACGAGCGCGACCCGAAGCTCGCCGAGCGGCGCATGCAGGACATCGCCGACCAGCGACGGCTCGAGGACCTCGGCAAAGGCATCGTCCACGCGCGGCACTGCGCCGAGGAGATGTGGACGCGCCTCAAGCACCTCGATCGCGAGGCGCGCACGGCGCTCGAGGAAGGCGGAGCGTCGATCCTCTACCTCGCGCTCGGCTTCCTCCGCTGGTACGAGACGGCCTCCTCGACGGCCCCGGTCCTCGCGCCGCTCCTTCTTTACCCCGTCGAGCTCCGCTTCGACCCGCGCGTCCGCCGCGCGGCCTTCCGGCGCCTTCCAGAGGAGCCGGTCCTGAACGTCACGCTTCTCGAGAAGCTCCGGGGCGACCACGCCGTCGACGTCGCACCGCTCGCGTCGCTCCCGATGGAGGGTGGCGACCGCGGCGTCGACGTGGCTGCCGTGCTCGCGCGATTCCGCGAGGCCGTCCAGCGGCTCCCGCGGTGGGAGGTAATCGAGGAGGCGCACCTCGGGCTGTTCTCGTTCACGAAGTTCCTGATGTGGAAAGATCTCGACGAGAACGCAGACGGCTTCCTCGACAACCCGGTCGTCCGGCGGATCGCGTCTCGCGAGATCGTGCCGATCGAGCAGGGGCCGCTCTTGGACGCAGGCGCCGTGGACGGCCGGCACCCGTCCGATCTCCCGACGGTGCTGGACGCGGACTCGACCCAGCTCGCGGCGATCGCGTCCTCGCTGTCAGGCCACAGTTTCGTACTCCAGGGACCACCCGGGACCGGGAAGTCGCAGACGATCGCGAACCTCGTCGCGGCGAACGTCGCGCGCGGCCGCACCGTGCTCTTCGTCTCGGAGAAGATGGCCGCGCTCGAGGTCGTGCACCGCCGCCTGTGCGACGTCGGGCTCGCCGACTTTTGCCTCGAACTGCACAGCCACAAGGCGAACAAGAAGGATGTCGTCGAGTCCATCAGGACCGCGCTAGCGCACGAGCGCCGGGCCTCGGGGACTGGGTGGCGGGAGCGCGGGGATGCGCTCGTCCAGGCACGCCGCCAGACGGATGCGTATGTCCAGGCGCTCCACGCGCCGCGCCCGATCGGACCGAGCGTGTACGAAATGCGCGGACGCCTCCACGCGCTCCGCGATGCGCCGGAGATCGCGGTGAGCGCCGCGGTGGTGGCCGGGCTCGATGCCGCGCGGCTCTCCGCGGTCACTCGGCAGGTCGAGGAGTTCGCCGGCGTCGCGACGGGTGTGGAGCCGTCCGAGGCGCACCCGTTCCGCGGGTCCGCCCGAACAGAGTGGAGCGCCTCGGCGGAGGAGGCGATCCGCTCCGCGCTCGCTGCGACGCAGGCGGCAGCCGAGGCGTGGAGCACGGCGCGGGCGAGGCTCTCGGACGTGACGGGCGCCAGGGTCGCGACGAGCGCGGGCGCCGAGGATCTCGCCCACCTCGCGACGGCGGCGGAGCTGGAGTGTGGCCCGGCTCCGGCGCTCGAGCCCAGCTGGCGGAAGGATTCGGAACGGCTTCGCGCCTGCGTGGAGGCGCGCTGCACGGACGAGTCACGCCGCGCCGCGCTCGCGGAGCGTTGGTCGCCGTCCCTCCTCGACCTTGATCCGAAGCCGCTCGTGCAGCGTTTCGAGCGGTGGGCGTCACGGTTCTTCCTGCTCGCGTGGATCATGCTCTGGGGCGCTCGCCGCACGCTCAAACGGCACGCGCGCGGTCGGCTGCCCACGAACGAGGTCGTGCTCGCGGACCTGCTCGTCGCCGCGTGCGTGAGCGGTGCGGCCGCTTCGCTGCGCGTCGAGTCGGACTGGGCGGGCACTGTGCTCGGCAC
>JBAVTL010000055.1:0-2740 GCA_049696175.1 Anaeromyxobacteraceae bacterium | reverse complement strand
CCTCGTGCCAGAGCTCCTCGGCCGCGTGCGGCGCGAACGGCGCGAGGAGCGATGCGACCGCGACGAGCGACTCGCGGACGGCGGCCCGGTCGGCGTCGGCCTTAGGCTCGAACGCGTAGAGAGCGTTGACGAGCTCCATCAACGCCGCGATGCCGGTGTTGAACTTCAGCTCACCGGAAGCGGGGGGATGAAGCCCCCCCGCAGCCCCCCCTCGCTCCGGGCCAGCCTCCGCCGGCCGTCCCTGCGCTCGGTCACCCAATGACTCGCTGACCTTCTTGATGGTCCGGTGGGTCTTCCGGCGAAGCTCGAGCGCGTCGCCGGCCGCCTGGGCGAGCGCGCCGTCGGGGGCGGCGAAGCACTCCTGCCGCGCGACGAAGATGCGCCAGACCCGCGAGAGGAAGCGGAAGAGGCCGTCCACCTGCTCGTCGGACCAGTCGATGTCCTTCTCCGGCGGGGCGGCGAAGAGCATGAAGAGCCGGACCGTGTCGGCGCCGAACTTCCCGACCATCCCGCCGGGCGACACGACGTTGCCCCAGCGCTTCGACATCTTGCGGCCGTCGGGGCCGTTGACGATCCCCTGCGTCACGAGCCGCTTGCACGGCTCCTGCTCCTGGACGAGCCCGAGCCGGTGCATCACCCGGTGCCAGAAGCGGAAGTAGAGCAGGTGCATCACCGCGTGCTCGGGGCCGCCGACGTAGACGTCGACGGGGAGCCAGCGCTTCGCGAGCGCGACGTCGAAGGGCTGCGCGTCGTCCTTCGGCGAGAGGTAGCGGGCGTAGTACCAGGACGAGTCCACGAAGGTGTCCATCGTCTCGGTCTCGCGCCGCGCCGGCTTCCCGCAGATCGGGCACGTCGTGTCGACGAACTCCGGGACCTTCGCGAGCGGCGGCTCTCCGGTGCCGGTGATGATCGCCTGCGGCGGGAGGACGACCGGGAGATCCTTCACGGGGACCGGGACGGCGCCGTGATCGTCGCAGTAGATGATCGGGATCGGCGTGCCCCAGTACCGCTGACGGGAGAAGCCCCAGTCACGCAGGTGCCAGCGGACGGTCGCGTCGCCGAAGCCCTTCTCCTTAGCGAAGGCGGACAGCTTCTGCCGCGCCTCGGCGCTCGGAAGGCCCGTGAACGGCCCGCTCCGGTCCGTGACGCCGTCGGCGACCGAGGCCGCCTCCAGCGAGGCGCCGACCGGGAGCCGCTGTCCGGCGGCAGGCTGGATGACCACCTCGATCGGCAGCTCGTACTTCCTCGCGAACTCGAAGTCGCGCTGGTCGTGGGCCGGGACGCTCATGACGGCGCCCGTCCCGTACTCCGCGAGGACGAAGTTGGCGATCCAGACGGGGACCTGCGCGCCGGTGAAGGGGTTCACCGCGAAGGCGCCGGTGAAGACGCCCTCCTTGGGCGCCCCCTCCCCGGTCCGCTCGACGGCGTCCATCTTCGACATCCGCTGGACGAAGGCAGCGACGTCCGCCCTCCGCTCGGCGGCGGTGAGCTTCGCGACGAGCGGGTGCTCGGGCGCGAGGACCACGTAGGTGCAGCCGTAGATCGTGTCGACGCGCGTCGTGAAGACCTTGATCTTCTCGTCGGCGCCGGCGACCGCGAAGTCGACCTCGGCCCCCTCGCTCCGCCCGATCCAGTTCCGCTGCATCGTCGTGACGCGCTCCGGCCACTCCTTCAGCCCGTCGAGCCCGTCGAGCAGCTCCTGCGCGAAGGCGGTGATCCGGAAGGTCCACTCCGGGATCACCTTCTCGACCACCGGCGAGCTGCAGCGCTCGCAGGTGTTGTCGTCCACCACCTGCTCGTTGGCGATGACCGTCGCGCAGCCGGTGCACCAGTTGGCCTTCCCCTGGCGGCGGTAGACGATGCCCTGCTCGAGCATCTTGACGAAGAACCACTGGTTCCAGCGGTAGTACTCGGCGTCGCAGGTGGCGATCTCGCGATCCCAGTCGAAGCTGTAGCCGAGCCGCTTCATGTCGGCGCGGAAGCTGACGATGTTCTCCTTCGTCCGCTCGGCGGGGTGGCGGCCGTCCTTGATCGCGGCGTTCTCGGCGGGGAGGCCGAGGGCGTCGTAGCCGATGGGGTGGAGGACGTCGTACCCGCACTTGCGCAGGTAGCGGGCCAGCGCGTCACCGATGGTGTAGACGCGGGCGTGGCCCATGTGCATGGCGCCGGAGGGGTACGGGAACATCTCGAGCACGTACCGCTTCTCGGCGGCGGGGCGGCTGCCGGCGCGGAAGGCGCCAGCCTCCTCCCAGCGCTTCTGCCAGCGGGGCTCGATCGACAGGGGCTCGTAACGCTCGTTCATCGACATAGGGGGCAGGCATACTAGCGCGCCTCCGGCCCCTTGGCTCGCGATCGCGGTCGAACCGGACCGTGCCGTCCCGGCACACCGTGGGGCGACTTACATGAACCCGAGGGGACGACTCACCGGCGCAATCCGCCGAGATCACTGGGAACCCGTGCTTGCGGCGCTGGTCTGGCGTATGCACATGATCCAGGTCGAGACGCGGACCCGCCCGCAGAGGGTGAATGGCCGCTGCCCGACCGGAGGCCCACCATGAGAGTCACCCGCATCGCCACCGTCCTCGCCGCCTCGGCCCTGCTCCTCACCGCGGGGGGCTGCTACACCGGCTCCGCCTCCACCCGCACCTGGGGCGAGGGCGGATACCGCGACGGCGGCCGGGCGGAGCGACGCGGCAGGGTCGAGACCATCCGCGAGACGGTCGATCGGCAGGTCGGCAAC
>JBAVTL010000054.1:0-2719 GCA_049696175.1 Anaeromyxobacteraceae bacterium | reverse complement strand
CAGGCCAACTTGAGATTCTCGGCGCTGGACTCGCCACCCAGGGCGAACGGGTGGACGTGATCGAACTGGAGGCGGTGAGTCGAGCCGCAGACCTCGCCGCTCTCGAGCCTGAACTGGCACCGCCCTTGGTCGCGGATCCAGACCTCCCGCCTCACTGCCGCGGTGATGTGGCGGGATCGGGGGGCGTCCGGGCGTCCTGAGGGCGGCGTCTCTTCGTTGGACGGCACGGCTTCGATCTGCGGGGCGGCCGGCTCGGCCTTCGGCCTCGTGCAGAGCCCCCGCCTCTTCGCCGCGCGCTCCAGGAGCAGGTCGAGCCCCGCCTCCAGGATGGTCTCCACGTCCGCGCCCGGGTGGGAGTGCGAGAGCGCGTCGCGGGCGGCGTCGAGCTTATCCGTGAACCGCCTCGAGACCGTGACGTGGAGCCGACGCAGGTCCGCGGTCAGGGGCTCCGTCGAGGAGCGGGGCGCAGGCGCCGGCGTAGAGAGCGCAGGCAGAGAGACGAGAGGCGCCGCCTCCTGCAGACGGACCGTTTCATCCAGGTGAAGCGCTTGACCCAGCGCACGCGTAGGAAGCGGAGGCGCAGCGGCAGGGGCAGGGAGCTTGTTCGCGGCCACGTTCGCCGCCGCCGGCCTCGCCACCGCCGTCAGCACGACGCGCTGCGGAAGCACCTCGCGAGGCGCGAGCTCCGCAGCCACCGCCTTCGCCTCCTGCTTCGACGTATGGAAGAAGCGCGGCAACGCCTGGGCGACGTTCTCGCGCGTGACGACCCTCGCCACCTCTACGACGCTCGATAGGCACAGGCGGCCGTCCCGCAGGGGCTCGGCCACCTCGGGGAACCGCTGGATCAGCTCCGCCGCTGCCTTGCGGTGGAAGGCCGCGCCGGCGGAGAGCTTCAGTCCTCGGTGCAGGAAGTAGAAGAGACTCGTGTAGCCCAGCTCCTCCCAGCTCCGCTTCGCGTCGAAGTCCGCGAGGGCGAGGAGGAACTCGGCCATCGCCCCCTGCTCGCGGCGAAGGAGGGAGGCGAGGCGGTCGGCGAGGTCGCGTGCGGTGTCCATGCCGAAACTCTCTCACGCGAACACGCACCCTCCGTAAACGCACACACTCCACGTATGAGCCGAGTTCCGCGCAGGGGGCTTCTGCCTCCGCACGGGCGCCTTTCGCGCTGCGTGAAGCGAGACGCGCGCGGCCTGGAGCGCCCTTTCGCGCTGCCACCGCATGGGAAGCCGAATTCGACTCGGAGGGTGTCAAGCGTTCGCTATCCATGAACCCCAAGAGGGACGATGCGTCCTCCGCAAACGCCGGTGCGCTCACGAGCGCCATTGCCGCGTCGGTCGCGATCGCATGAAGCGCCGCCGCCGCGCGAACGCGACCATCACCTCCGACGACTCGCAGGCGTCCCGCCACCCGCGCGTGCTCCGCGTCGCTCCCCCTGATGAGCCGCTTCTGCCTCGGGGACGCTCGGCCGCGGGGAGACGCACCGCTCGACGGCACCCTGCCGCGCCGCGCGCCGTCCGCGGGGTTGCGCGGCGGTGAGCGCCACCCGCGCCTCCGCGCTATGATCTCCGGATGGCCAACGTCCGCGTCTACTCCAAGAAGAACTGCCCGTACTGCGTCCGCGCCAAGGCGCTCCTCGACAAGAAGGGGATCGCCTACGAGGAGATCGACGTCGAGGGGAGCGACGAGCTCCGGGTCTGGCTGGCCGAGGCGAGCGGGCAGAAGACCGTCCCGCAGATCTTCGTCGGCGAGAGGCCGCTCGGCGGCTTCAGCGACATCGACGCCCTCGACAAGCAGGGGAAGCTCGACCCGCTGCTGCGCGGCGAGCCTCAGAGTCCCTGACGGGGCTCGCGCTTTCGTACGGCCACGACTATCGGGAAGATGAGCGTGTTCTGACCACCGCACGGGAGACCCACACCATGACCCTCAAGGACGCCATCACCCTCGCCCTCGACTTCGAGCGCAAGGTTCGCGACCACTACTTCCGCTTCGCGAAGGCCATCGAGGATCCCCAGGGCCGGCGCGTCTTCGAGATGCTAGGCGCCGAGGAGCAGGGGCACGTCGACTACCTCGAGTTCTGTCACTCCGAGTGGATGAAGAGTGGCAAGGTCCCCAACGTCCCGATCAAGAGCGTCCTGCCGAAGGGCAAGACGTGGATCGGCGAGGCGCAGAAGAAGCTCCAGGCGCGCCCGGGAAAGCGGACCGCCGCCGCCAACGAGATCGAGGCGCTCAAGATGGCGCTCCAGTACGAGAAGGACGCCGACGGCTTCTACCGCAAGTTCGTCGCGGAGCTGCCGGAGACGGACCGCGCCATGTTCACGAAGTTCCTCGAGATCGAGGACGGCCACCTCGAGCTGGTGCAGGCGCAGCTCGACTCGGTCCAGGGCTCCGGCTTCTGGTTCGACACGATGGAGTTCCGGCTCGAGCTCGAGTAGCGCGGCTCACCTCGCGCCGACCGCAGGCTCCAGACGGGACGGCCACCCCGCTCGCGGTGCGCCGTCCCGTCCGTGCTGCATCCTTCTGCTTGGCTCTCCGGGGCCGCCGTGCCATCAATGCGGCGTTCGACGCTCGCAGTGAATGGTCCGCCGATTCGACTGGGAGGCCCCGTGGCTCGCGCATCACTCGTCGCCGTCCTGGCGCTCGCCGCGGCGTGCGCCCATCCCCCCGGTGGCGCTCGGGACGCCGAGGGAGACGCGGGGAGCGGCGCAACGACCGCCGCCAAGAC
>JBAVTL010000053.1:0-12224 GCA_049696175.1 Anaeromyxobacteraceae bacterium | reverse complement strand
GGCGCCTGAACCCTCCGGCGAGGACGATCGACGCAGAGGGCGGCGAGGAGGGATAGGCGAGTGGCGCCCGGCGAACAGCCATTGGACGTCGGCGGACGGCTCCTCGACCTGGGGTGCCGCCAGGGGGCGATCATCGACGCCCCCGCGCACCTGTCCTGGCTTCGAAGGGGCGATCGGGCCTGGGAACGTGGCGACGAGCCGCTCCCCGACGCGAAGTTCGTCGTCGCGTCGCAGGACTGCGACATCAAGGCGCCGGAGACGGCCGAGCCCTTCGTGGAGGCGCTCGTCGTCACGCGAGTCACCGACCGCGGCCGGCTGCACCAGGCGAGGAAGGGCAACTCGGCCCGGCGGTTCCTCCTCGCCATGGACGGCCCGAGCGGCCTCGTCGCCGATGCGTGCCGGCGGGCGCTCATCGAGAAGCGGTCGCTCCTCACGGCGACCTTCGCCCCCGCGGCGCCCACGGGCGGAGCGCCTCCCCGGCCCCGGTTCGCCGACTGGCTCGCAGGGAGGTACAGCCGGCCGGCCCTTCCACAGCGGTTGGTGGAGGCCGTGCAGAAGCCGATCGTGCGGGCGATCGAAAAGGCCGACGCCCGGACGAAGCGGCGCCTGGAGGGCATCGACGAGCTCCTGTTCCGCGCCTCGGGCGGCGAAGTGGCGCTCGTCGTGGAGTTCGTCCTGCTCACCGACCGCGCGGAGCTGGACCCCGAGGACGCCGCGGAGGTGGCGGGGTGGCTCGACGAGGTCATCGCGGACTCGGGGCTCGTCTCGGAGATCAGGGTCGCGTTCCGGACACCGGCCACGCTGAGTCTGCAGGACTACACGGATCTGACGCGGTTGGACCTCGACTACTTCTCGGAAGGATGAGTACACCGTGACGATCAAGGGAGCCCGATGACCGGCGGCCTCATCGGTTCCGCGCTGGAGAGCGAGCTCCTCACGGAGTTGCGCCGGAACGGGATCGTCGTCTGGCTCGACGCGGCCGGCGCGTTCGGCCCGTTCGTGGACGGCCTGCGCGAGCGCCACTCGAAGGGCGACTTCGCTTTCCCGGTGGCCGCCTTCCGGGGCAGCTTCCTGGAGCTGATGGTCGCGCTGGAGCCCTTCGAGGCCGACCTCGACCCGTCGCCGCTCCTCGTCCACATGCCCGGCTTCACCGAGGAGACCATCCGCTCGACGCCGGTGCTGGAGCTCTACCGGGCGGGGGTCCGTTTCAGGAAGGCGCCGGAGACCCTGGTTCGCGAGGTGGCCGCCGGAAAGGTAGCGCCGGCAGCGCTGGAGCAGTTCCTCGCCAAGGGTCCGCCGTCGCTCGCGGCTGCGGACGAATGGCTCTCGTCCCAGATGGACAGCTCGCGGGAGGGGCTGGCGGGTAACCTCGACTCCCTCGGCGCCGCGTTCGTCCTCGGCGAGGCCGTGACCGTGCTCAACGGCACCGGCGGATACCTCGCGTCGCGCGTCACCACGCAGCCCGAGCGCGAGGTCCTGGCGGCCTTCCTGGAGCGCCAGACCGGGATGGACGCCGACTGGCTCGCCTGGTTCCCCGTACCGGTCGCGTCTGGTGGGCAGGAGCCATCGTCGAAAAGCCGGCTCGGCACCATCCTGGACGCCTGGACTGGGTGGCTTCTGGCGGTCGAGTACGTCCACGACCTCACTCGCCCGCCACATCTTCCCGAGCTCCAGCGCCTGGCGTCCCTCTCTCCCCAGCTCGTGAAGGCGTGCCGAGGGCTCGTCGAGCGGCTTCGAGCGGAGAAGGTGGACGCCTACGAGCGGCTGGCAGACGACGTCGAGGATCGGCTGAAGGAGGAGTTCGAGGGGATCGGCCCCGAAGACCTGGGGAAGGTGGACACCTTCCGCGTCGAGGAGTCGAGCGTCCTGCGGGCGGCGGTGAAGGCGCTCGGCGCGCGCGAGTGGTCGAAGGCGCGGGAGTGGGCCGAGCACCGGACGGACGAGCGCTCCTTCTGGCTCAAGCGCGACCTGGTGCACCGCGACGCCTGGGCGATGGTGCGCGAGGCCGCGGACCTGGGCGTGACGCTGGCGACGCACCCCAGGCCGCTCGACGGGGCGCGCACGCTCGCGGAGGCGGTCGGCCACTACACCGGCTCGGCCTACGAGGTGGATCGCGCCCACCGGCGCTTCGAGCAACGGCAGGTGCACCTCCTCGGCTCGCAGCTACCCCACCTCGGCGAGCTCAAGGGCTGTGTCCGGAGCCTGCGCCTGTCCTACCGGGAGTGGGCCGACCAGCTCGCCCGCGACTTCACGAAGGTCTGCAAGTCGGACGCATTCCTCCCGGAGGACTCGCTCCAGCAGCGCACGCTCTTCGACCAGGTGGTCCTTCCGCTCGCGAGCGAGGGGCGGGTGGCGTTCTTCCTGATCGATGCCTTCCGCTACGAGATGGCGACCGAGCTGCTTCGCGATCTGGAGGGCGCGGGGACGGTCGTCGATCTGAAGGCGCGGCTCGCCGAGCTCCCGACCATCACCTCGGTCGGCATGAACGCGCTGCCTCCGGTCGCGCAGGCAGGGCGGCTCCGGGTGGCCGGGACCTTCGAGGGCTTCAAGACGGGGGAGTTCACGGTCAGGCTGCCGGAGGACCGCGCCAGGGCCATCGGCACGCGGACCGGCGGCAAGCAGAGCGTCCGCCTGCAGCTCGAGGACGTCTGCGACCTGGAGCCCGACGCGCTCAAGCGGAAGATCGCCTCCGCGAACGTCATCGTCGTCCACGGCACCGAGCTCGACGACGCCGGGGAGGCGGGGGTGGGGCGGGCGACGTTCGAGGGCTCGCTGGGCCGGATCCGGGACGCCTGGGCGCTGCTCCAGAAGGCTGGGGTGAAGAACTTCGTCTTCACGGCGGACCACGGCTTCCTCCTCCTCGACGAGACGACGAGGACCGTCCCCTTCGGGAAGAAGACCGACCCCAGTCCTCGATACGTCCTAGACGACCACCCGCGCGCCGAGGACGGGATGGTCAACGTGTCGCTCTCCGCCCTCGGCTACGACGGCTTGGGGGGCCACCTGCTCTTCCGGGAGGACACCGCGCTCTTCCGGACGGGCGCCGCGGGCGCGAACTTCGTCCACGGCGGGAACAGCCTTCAGGAGCGGGTGATCCCGGTCCTGACCGTCCACAAGTCGCGTTCGGCCGCGGGCGCCCAGACGGCGTTCGAGGTCGAGGTCGAGAAGCGCAAGGACCTCATGGGCGTCCGCCGCATCGCCGTGAGAGTGCGGACCGCCCCGGGGCAGATGGTGCCGATGGATCTCGCAGGGCGGAAGGCGGTCGCGCTCGCGATCCGCGCCGTGGATCGCCCGGACGTTCGCGCTGTCCTGAAGGACCTCGACGGCGCAGGCACGATCCAGGACGGCGTCTTGCGTCTCCCGGTGGAGCGGGAGGCGGTGCTCTGCTTCACGCTGGAGGGGCGGACGCAGGGGGCGGCGCAGGTCGAGCTGTACCACCCGGAGGGGACCGAGCAGGTCGCACCCCGGAAGCTCGAGGACTGGTTCGACGTGGACTTCCGGCGGGGGACGCTCACGGTGCCGGCGGTGGTGCCCGAGCGCATCCTCGTCTGGAGCGACGCGCTGCCCGATGACGGCACGCGGCGGGTCTTCGCCCACCTCGCGGAGCACGGCTCGGTGACGGAGGGCGAGGTGACCGGCTTCCTCGGTTCGCCGCGGGCCTTCAGGCGCTTCTCGCTCGCCTTCGAGGAGTACGCGGCGAAGGTGCCGTTCAAGGTGCGGATCGAGACGGCGTCGGACGGCAAGCGGTACGTGAAGGAAGAGGAGAAGTAGCCGATGGGACTCAGCCGACGCGACGTGGACCACGTCTTCGAACAGCTCCGGTCGGGCGTCGTCCCGGAGCGCGGGCTCGACGCCTTCGCGGTGGGGATCGAGCGGCAGCGGGCTGAGCTCGGCCGGCTGCTCGACATGGCGGAGGCGAAGGAGGGGGTCTTCAAGTTCCTCCGCGGCGGCTACGGCTGCGGCAAGACCTTCATGGCGCGGCTCGCGGTCCTGGACGCGCAGGCGAGGGGCTTCGCGACCAGCTTCGTGGTGGTCTCGGACAACGACCTGCACTTCCACCGGTTCGACGACGTCTACCGGAAGGTGGTGCAGGAGCTGGGGACCAGCTCGTGTCCTCGCGGTGCGCTCGGGGACGTCGTGGACCGCTGGATCGCGAAGGTGGAGGCGGCGCTGCTCGCGGGCGGCGCCGACGACGCCGATCCCGGCTTCGACGCGCTCGTTCAGAAGCGGATGGCCGACGAGATCGCCTCGATGACGGGAGGGAAGGCGCCCCCGGACATGGCCCGGGTGCTTCGCGAGATCTTCGCGCTCAAGCAGGCTGGGAAGGCGGGGGAGGCCGGGGCGCTCCTCTCGTGGCTCTCCGGGAGCGGCAACGTCGCCGCCGAGCTGAAGAAGTCGGCCGGGGTGAAGGGGGACATCACCAGCCGCGACGCGCTCGCCTACCTGCACGGGCTCCTCGAGATCGTGAAGGCGGCCGGCTACAAGGGGCTCGTCATCGTCATCGACGAGGCCGAGACGATCCTGCGCATGCGCCAGGACGTGCGCGGGAAGTCGCTCAACGGCATCCGGCAGATCATCGACGGCGCGGGGCAGTACCACGGCCTGCTCTGGCTCTTCACCGGAACCCCCGACTTCTTCGACACGAAGCGCGGGGTCGCCGGGCTGCAGCCGCTCCACGACCGGATCCAGTTCCAGGCACATGGCGGCTACGTGAACGCGAAGCAGCCGCAGTTGGAGCTGAAGCCCTTCGACCCCCCACGGCTCAAGGAGGTCGCGCTCAAGCTGCGCGAGCTCTTCCCGACGAGCGATCCGCCGCGGCTGGAGAAGGGGATCACCTCCGAGTTCATCGACCGGCTGGTCGCGGAGGTGACGAAGGGCTTCCGCGGCGACGTCGGCGTGGTCCCGCGCCAGTTCCTGCGCCAGCTGGTCAACGTGATGGACCTCGCGGCCGACAACCCCGACTTCGAGGCGATGAAGGCCTACGAGTTCAAGCCGGAGAAGACGACGGACTTCGAGGCGCGGAAGCTGGAGGGGAAGCCGCCGTACGAGCCGGAGCCGGGGGACGAGAAGGGGTATCCGGTGTCCGGGGTGGAGTTCTAGACGGTGAGCGCCTTCGCGCGGTTTCCAGTCCGCCTCCAGGAGGCCATCGTCTCCCGGCTGGGATGGACGTCGCTCCGGCCGGTCCAGGAACTGGCCGGTGAGGCGATCCTCGACGGGAAGAATGCCGTCGTCCTGGCGCCCACGGCGGGCGGCAAGACCGAGGCGTCGATGTTTCCCGCCTTGGCGGAACTGGTCGCGAAGCCGGTCGAGGGGGTCGGCGTAATCTACGTCGCGCCGATCAAGGCGCTCCTGAACAACCAGGAGGAACGGCTCGGGACCTACACCGAGATGGTCGGGCTGCGCCGGTTCGTCTGGCACGGTGACACGCCGGACGGTGACAAGCGCGCCTTCGTGAAGGAGCCGGCCGAGCTCCTGATGACGACGCCGGAGTCGCTGGAGGTGATGCTGGTCTCCTCCCGCACCCCGGCGAAGGAGCTATTCAAGGACCTCCGGATGGTGATCATCGACGAGGTCCACGCGGTCGCTGGTACCGATCGCGGCGCCCACATGATGTCGGTGCTGGAGCGGCTCCAGCGACTGACCACGAACGACGTCCAGCGGCTCGGCCTGAGCGCGACCGTCGGCAACCCCGAGCAGATCCTGGAGTGGCTGCGCGGGACGTCGAAGCGCGAGGGCGTCGTCATCGATCCGCCCAAGATCCCGTCCCGGCGCGACCTTCGGGTATCGCTCCACGAGAGCATCGTGGACCTCGCCCAGGTTGCGGCGCGGCGGGCGTCCGGGAACAAGAGCCTCTTCTTCTGCCAGAGCCGGGCGCTGACCGAGACGGTGGCGGAGCGTATGCGCGGGCAGGGGACGGAGGTCTTCGTCCATCACGGGTCGGTGGCGAAGGAGGAGCGGCACGCTGCCGAGGCCCAGTTCCACCACGGGACCAACGCCTGCATCGTCTGTACGTCCACGCTGGAGCTGGGGATCGACGTGGGGGACCTCGACCTGGTCTTCCAGGCCAACGCGCCCTCGACCGTGTCGTCGTTCCTCCAGCGGATGGGGCGGACGGGGCGGCGCACCGGGCAGACGGCCAACACCACCTTCATGTGCGAGGAGGAGGAGGCCGTCGTCCAGGCGGTGGCGCTCATCGAGCTGGCACGGTCCCACTGGGTGGAGCCGGTCGGCACCTCCCGCCGCTGCTGGCCGGTGCTGGTGCACCAGCTCTTCGCGCTGACGCTCCAGTTCGGCGCGATCAGCGCCGAGCGCTGCTGGGAGCTGCTCCACGTCGTGCCGGACTTCGCCGACATCGCGCGCGCGGAGTTCGACCGGCTCCTCGCGCACATGCTCAAGCAGGACTTCCTGTTCGAGTCGGGCGGGCTCCTGTCGATGGGGCAGAAGGCCGAGAAGACCTTCGGGCGGAAGAACTTCATGGAGCTGTACGCGGTCTTCTCGACCCCGGTGCTCTACCGCGTGAAGACGGCGGCGGGGCGAGAACTGGGCTCCCTCGAGCAGGCGTTCGTGGACCGGCTCGTCGCGGACATGAGCGCCTTCCTCCTGGCAGGGCGCGCCTGGCTGGTCGAGCACGTGGATCACGAGGAGAAGACGGTCCGCGTTCGCGACGCGCCGCGCGGCCAGAAGCCGGCGTGGGGTGGATTCGTGCCGGCGTTGCTCGGGTTCGAGCTCTGCCAGCGGATGAAGCAGGTCCTGACTGATACGGACGAGATTCAGTACGTCGAGTCCACTGCTATGGCCCACATCAAGTCGCGACGCGAGGCGCTGGGGGACGCGCTCCGCCGACCGATCGCGATCCAGAGCGACGAAGGGACCGTGCGCTGGTGGACCTTCGCCGGCGGCAAGATCAACCACACGCTGAAGTACGCGCTCGAGTGGAGCCAGGACTGGAAGGTCGTGGCGGACAACTTCGAGCTGCGGATCACCGGCGGCGGGGCGTCCGACACGGCCCTTCGGACGGCGATACGCGAGCTGGCGGAACCCGCGTTCTGGGAGAAGCCCGAGACGACGCAGGCGATCCTGGGGAAGTTGCCGGAGTACCGGCTGAGCAAGTTCCAGGACGCGCTGCCGGAGGCGTTCGCGGTGGAGATGGTGGGGAGCTACCTGTTGGACGTCGGGGCGACGCGGGGGTTCCTGGGGTCCGTGGAGCGCGCGTAGGGGGGTGACGAAGGGCTACGGCTTCCACTCGGGCATCGACCGCTTCATGAAGTCATCGAACATCGGAACCGTAAAGGCCGTATCGCCATGCTGTGGGCTGTAGATCATGCCCTTCTTGATCAGCTTGTCTCGAAGCGATCCGGCCTCGTTTACCTTGAGCCCCAGGATCTTCGCGATCTCGCCCGAGCGATGAGGTCCCGCCCCGAGTTCGGCCATGGCGCGAACGTAGTCTTTCTCGCGTGGCGTCAGGCGGTCGAGGCGGACCTTGAAGAAGCTCTCGTCGAGCGCGGTCAGCGCTGTTGCCGTCGCCGCCCTCACGTCGTCCACGGTGATCGGCGCCGCGACCGCGACGTTCCATGCGTGAGAACCCCACTCTTGCAGGAAGTACGGGTATCCGCGCGTCCGTTGAACGATCTCGGTTAGCGCCTCGTCGGTGATCTCGGCGCCCTCGCGCCGGATCGGTGTCGCGACTGCTTCGCGGGCGGCCGCATCCGTGAGCGGGCCGACGGGGGGGTAATCGAACAGCCGTTCCGCGTAGGACTTCGCTTCTCCCGCGAGCGCGGCGATCTGAGGAAGCCCCGCGCCGAATACGACGAGCGGCAGGTTCTTCTGCGCCATCTTGTGGCAGGAGACAATCAGCGCCGCCAGGTCCGACTCCGAGAGGTACTGCACCTCGTCGATGCAGAGCGCGACGCCGCTTCCGGCGCCCTGCGCAGCGTTCGCGACCGCGAGCAGAACCTCGGGAAGGTCAGTCTCGAGGCTGCCGGAGTCCGCGGTTCCCGTTTCGGGCTCGATGCTGATCTCGATCTCGCCCATCTTGACCTTGACCGTCTTGGCGAACGAGCGCAGGACCCCGAGGCCGCGTCTGGCGACGTCCTTGGCTTGCTCCAGCCGGCTGAGCTTCAAGAGGACTTGGCGGAGATGCGGGACCAGGATCTCTGCCAGGCGCTTTCCTTCGGGCGCCTCAAGCATGAAGGACTGGTACCCCTGCCCCTCAGCGATGGAAGCGATGCGAACCAGAAGCACCGTCTTCCCCACGCCTCGGAGCCCCAGAAGCATCTGGCTCTTCACTGGCCGCCCTAGCTTAACGCGGCCCAGCGCGACCGTCGCGTCGTTGATGATCTTGCTTCGTCCTGCGAGTTCGGGCGGCTGATGACCGGCGCCCGGAGCGAAGGGATTAGTGGTCGCGTCCATAGATAAGTTACCGAGCTGTACCGAGGTTACCGTGGTATGTCAATATTACCTGACGGCCAGGTCGGTTTGCTCGTCAAGCTCGCGCGACTTGTACCGAAGTTACCGAAGTACCCGAGCGCAACCAGTCCCCCGCGCCACCGCCTCTGATGTGAGTGGGCGCGCGCAGATGTTCCTGCACATCACCCACCCGAAGCCGAGGGACGCCTTCGACCTCTACTTCACGCTGTCGTGGGAGGCGCTCTGCGGGGCAGGGTAGGCAAAAGAGAAGCCCCGCAACCTTGGCAGGTTGCGGGGCCTCTGGAGTGGCGGGGTGTAGGGGACTCGAAGATACCAACCGTGAAGTCGACGAAACCGCGGCGGCACACGGATCTCCGCGAAATATGCAGGAAACGTCGATGGATGCGGTGGTTGGAGCGAGGTCCCGCGAAGCCCCGCCAGGTCCCGGGGGAACCGCTGGATTTGGCGCTTTGGAGGCGCGGCGCGGAGCCTTCTCCAAGCCAATGGCGCGTCAGCGAGCCAATGGCTCCGCGTCCCAGGCGGTTCGCGCGTGCAGTACGCGACTTGCGTAACTACGCAAGCTGCGTATGCTGTCCCGAGTGAAGGCCCTCTTCGTCGAGCTCCCGGCGTTCGAGCGCCATCGGTCGGAGTACCTCGACGATGGGGCGTTCTCGGCGCTCCAGACGTCCCTCCTGGCAAACCCGGAGGCCGGGGACGTCATCCGCGGCACGGGAGGGCTCCGGAAGGTCCGCTTCGGGCACGAGGAACGGGGAAAGGGAAAGCGGGGCGGCTTGCGCGTCATCTACTACTGGTGGGCGCCCGGCCATCAGTTCTGGCTCTTCACCCTGTACGGCAAGGGTGAGGTCAGCGACCTCACCGCGGAGCAGCGCAAGAGCGTTCGAGAAGTTCTCAAGGCAGAGTTGAAAGCGAGGAAGTCGCGATGAAGACCACCCGAAAGACCGCCGCCACGAAGCGCGTTCCCCGTCGCGACCTCTTCGCCGAGCTGAGCGAGGGAGTCGCCGCACTGGCAGGGGCCCGCGAGGGCAAGCGAACGCTCCGTACCCACGCGGTGTCCTTCAAGCCGCCTCCGGAGGTGTCTCCTTCCGAGCTGGTCCGCGTCCGGAAGCAGCTGCACCTGTCCAGCGCACTCTTCGCGACATGCCTGCGCACGAACCCGCGTACCCTGGAGAACTGGGAGCAGGGTCGCGCCAAGCCAAACGCCCAGGCAGCGCTGCTGATCGGCCTGGTGCGCAAGTATCCGGACATGGTCGCGCGACTGGCCGAGGTCTGACGCGCCCGACGCCCGCCAAAAAGGAAGAGGCCGGGATCCCTTGCGGAATCCCGGCCTCGAAGTGGCGGGGTGTAGGGGACTCGAACCCCTGGCCTCCAGCGTGACAGGCTGGCGTTATAACCGACTTAACTAACACCCCAAGCTATGTGGTGGGCGGAACAGGTTTCGAACCTGTGACCCTCGCCTTGTAAGGGCGACGCTCTACCGCTGAGCTATCCGCCCGGAAGACGATGAAGCGTGGCGCTTTCTAGCTTGGCCGCCATCCCAAGTCAACGGCCCCGCTCCCCGTCAGGGCACCCCCCTCGGACTTCGGCACTGTATATGGATGGGAACGCCGCCCGATGGTAGACGGGCCTCCTAGAATGAGCATCCAGGTCGGAAGCAAAGTGGTCCACCGCGCCCAGCGCGGCTGGGGTGTTGGCGTCGTCGTCCAGGTGGCCGACGAGGGCCGAAGGCTCGTCGTCCGTTTTGCCGGGCGGGACGGCCCGACGGTGGTCTCCGGACGCGACCCGGCGGTCGTGGAGGTCCCTGCGGAGACGCCGATCGAGGAGGTCGGTCCGGGCGGTCCGATCCAGGCCCTCGCGGCAGGCTCCCCCGGCTCCGCGCACGCCTTCGCCCTGCGGAGCCGCGTCCTCCGGCTGGAGGCGCTCCGCCGCGCCGACTCGCTCGGCGCGCTCCTCTCCTCGCGCGTCCACGTCCTGCCACATCAGGTCGGCGCCGCTGGCCGGATCCTCGCCGACAGGACCCCCCGCTTCGTCCTCGCGGACGAGGTCGGGCTCGGCAAGACGGTCGAGGCCGGCCTCGTCTTCGCCGGCATGCGCCAGCTCGGGATCGCCGAGCGGGTGCTCGTCGTCGTCCCCGAGCACCTCTGCTTCCAGTGGCTCGCCGAGCTCTTCCACAAGTTCAACGCCCTCTTCACCCTCCTCACGCCGGAGCGGATCGCCGAGCTGGGCGGAGTCGACGCCGCGATCTCGCGCAGCCCGCTCGCCATCGTGTCGCACGAGCAGCTGGTCGCGAGCCCTGCGGTCTCCCTCGTCGCCGCGCAGGTGCCGTGGGATCTCGTGATCGTGGACGAGGCGCATCACCTCGCCGACGACGCGCTGCACGACGCCGTCGCCCCCATCGGGCAGGCCTCGTTCGGCCTGCTCCTCCTCACCGCCACGCCGGTCCGGCTCGATCCGAAGGAGTACTTCCGCCTCCTCGCGATGGTCGAGTCAGTCCCGTCCTCCTCGCTCCCGGAGTTCCTGGAGCGCGTCGAGCAGCACGAGGCCTACGCCGAGATCGCCCGCGCCCTCCTCGCCGGCGGCGAGCCGGACGCCGCGCTCGCGAAGCTGCGCAAGCTCTCCCCTGACGACGAGTTCTTCGAGGGCGACCGCGACGCCGACGAGCTGCTCGGCTGGCTCTCCGACCGGTACAGCCTCTCCGCGCGGCTCATCCGCAACCGGCGCGTCAAGGTCGGCGCCTTCACGGCCCGCGTCCTGCGCCGCGTGGACGTGGCGGAGGGGGGGAAGCAGCGCGCCATCGCGGAGTGCTGCGCCGGCCTCGCGCGCAAGGGGGAGAAGGTCCTCGTCTTCGGCTCGTCGGTCGAGGCGCTGCGCGAGCTCCAGGGCGGCATCGCCGAGGAGGGGCTGGAGGCGCTCCTCTACGACGACGCCTCCTCGCTCGAGGCGCGCGACCGGCTGGTCGCCCGCTTCCGCGATCCCGAAGGGCCGATGATCCTCCTCTCCGGCGAGTCGGGCGGCGAGGGGCGCAACTTCCAGTTCGCCCACCACCTCTGCTGCGCCGACCTCCCCGAGTCTCCCCTGGTGCTGGAGCAGCGGATCGGCCGGCTCGACCGGCTCGGCCAGCAGCACCCGGTCGAGATCCACGTCTTCGCCGAGCCTGGCGAGGAGGCCTTCCTCGCCGACCTCTACGAGCGGGAGATCGGGATCTTCGACGAGCCGGTCGGCGGCCTCGACTCGGTGCTCGCCTCGCTCCCCGAGGAGCTGGCCGCCCTGCGGCGCAAGCGGACCGAGCGGACCCGGGACGCCTTCCGCAAGGAGCTGGCGGCGCGCGTCTCCGAGGCGCGTCGCGCGCAGCACGAGGGCGACCCGCTCCTCGACCTCCGCTCCGCCTCGCTCGCGGAGCTGGGGCGGCTCGTCGCCGGCGGCTTCGAGAAGCTGGGGGAGGAGGCGCCCGAGGAGCTGACGGAGGCGCTCGTCTCGCTCTCCTCGTTCCTCGAGGAGGAGCTGGAGGACGCGGTGGCCGAGGTCGGCCGTCGCGTCGGGATGGACGTCGACACCGATCAGAACGTCCACCCCTTCGAGGTGGCCTTCACCTTCGGCACGGGGATGAAGGTCGAGGCGCTCCCCGGGATGACGATGCCGGAGGAGCCCGAGACCTGGCTCGGCAGCTTCTGGCGCGAGACGGCCGTCGCCCGCGACGAGCTGCACTGGTTCGCCACCGGCCACCGGCTGGTCGAGGCGCTCCTCGGCATCGTCCACGACGGCGAGGGCGGCCGGAGCGCGGCGCTCAAGGCCACCTGGGC
>JBAVTL010000052.1:0-4278 GCA_049696175.1 Anaeromyxobacteraceae bacterium | reverse complement strand
GTTCGAGGCCGCGCGCCACTTCGCCGAGGCCGCGGTGCGGTGCGCGCCGCGCTCCGGCGGGGCGAGCGAAGCGCTGGGCGTGGCGCTGGAGGCGGAGGGGCACAAGGACGAGGCGCGGAAGGCGTTCGAGCGGGCGCTGGAGCTCGACCCCCACCTCGAAGTAGCGCGAGAGCGGCTCAAGAAGTTGAAGGGGATCATGGGCTTCCTGCGATGAGCGATCTCGAACCCGTCATCGGCATCGACCTCGGCACCACCAACTCGGTGGTCGCGACCGTCCGCGACGGCGTGCCCCAGGTCATCACCAACCGGACCGGCCAGAACCTCACCCCGTCGATCGTGGCCGTCGCCAGGAACGGGAAGCGGCTCGTCGGGCAGCTGGCCAAGCGCCAGGCGATCACCAACGCCGAGAACACGGTCTTCGCGGCGAAGCGGCTCATCGGCCGGCGCTGGGGCTCCCGCGAGGTGGAGGACGCGAGCCGGTTCCTCCCGTACAAGCTCGTGCCGGGGCCCGACGGGAACGACGTCCGGATCCAGCTCGACGGCAAGGCGCTCTCGGTGGCCGAGATCTCGGCGCAGATCCTGACCGAGCTGAAGGCGGACGCCGACGCCTGGTTCGGGCAGTCAGTGAAGAAGGCGGTCATCACGGTGCCGGCCTACTTCAACGACGGCCAGCGACAGGCGACGAAGGACGCCGGGCTGATCGCGGGGCTCGAGGTGCTCCGGATCATCAACGAGCCGACGAGCGCCGCGCTGGCGTACGGCTTCGGCAAGCAGCTGGAGAAGAAGGTCGCGGTCTTCGATCTCGGCGGCGGCACGTTCGACATCTCGATCCTCGACATCGGCGCCTCGGTCTACGAGGTCATCGCGGTGGGCGGCGACACCTACCTCGGCGGGGAGGACTTCGACCGGAAGGTGATGGACTGGCTCACCTTCGCCTTCGCGAAGGAGAACGGCGGCGTGGATCTCCGCCAGGACCGGATGGCGCTGCAGCGGCTTAAGGACGCCGCGGAGCGGGCCAGGTGCGAGCTGTCGTCGGCGGCCGAGACGGCGATCCACCTCCCGTTCCTGGTGACCGGCGCCGACGGGAAGGCGGCCATCCACCTCCAGAAGTCGCTCGGGCGCGAGAAGCTGGAGGAGCTCACGAAGGACCTCGTGGACCGCTGCATCGCCGTGACCGAGCGGACGCTGAAGGCGGGCGGCATCCGCCCTGGCCAGATCACCGAGGTGCTCCTGGTCGGCGGGATGACCCGCATGCCGCGCGTGCAGCGGGCGGTGAAGGAGTTCTTCGGGCGGGAGCCGTGCAAGGGGGTCCACCCGGACGAGGTGGTCGCGCTCGGAGCCGCGATCCAGGCGCACGCGCTCACGGCGCCGCAGGTGCAGGGCAAGGAGGTCCTGCTCCTCGACGTCACGCCGCAGAACCTGGGGATCATGGTGGTGGGCGGCTACTTCAACACCATCATCGCGAAGAACACGACGGTCCCGACCAGCCAGACCCACCTCTTCACCACGGTCCAGGACGACCAGACCCAGGTGCGCATCGCCGTCATGCAGGGGGAGAGCGAGAAGGCGGTGGAGAACGAGCTGCTGGGCGAGTTCGTGCTCGACAACATCCGGCCGGCGAAGCGCGGCGCCGTGAGCATCGAGGTGACCTTCGACATCAGCGCCGACGGCATCGTCGGCGTGGCGGCTCGCGACGTCGACACGGGCCAGCAGCAGTCGATCACCGTGACCGCGACGTCGGGGCTCACCGAGGAGGAGCTGAAGCGGATCATGGAGGACCACCTCGACGAGCTCCTGGAGAAGAAGCAGTCCGCGGGCGAGTTCGAGGAGCGGAAGCGGCGGGCGATCGAGCTGCTCCGCGAGATCGAGGGGGTCGAGCCGGCCGTCCTGGCGTCGCTCGAGAAGAGCAAGTTCGGCAAGGACGCCGTGCTCAAGGCGCAGGGGGTCGTCCTGAAGGCGCGGTCGGCCATCGCGGCACAGGACGCGGCCACGCTCGCCTCGCTGGACGAGCCGCTGCAGCGGACGCTCCAGCTCTTCAAGGGGCTCGTCGGCATGGCGCCGAAGCCCGGCGGGAAGGGGTAGCGCGTGGTCGTCGACGACATCCTCAACCGCGCGATGGCCGCCTACCGGGAGGGGAGGCTCACCGACGCGCTCGTGGTCCTGCGCGAGGCGCGCAAGATCGATCCGGCCAACCCGCGCATCCGGTCCTTCATGGCGCTCCTCTCGGGCGGCACGGCGGGGATGACACCGCTCCCCGGCACGATGCCGGCGTTCGTCCCGCCGGGGCGCGCCGGCGCACCGTCGCCCTCGCCTGCGATGGGGGCTAGCCTGGCACCGGCGAAGCCGGCGGAGGACGGCTACGCTCCCGCGCCGTGGGAGGAGGGGCCCTCGGCCACCGGCACCATCGTCATGGACGCCGGCGGGGGGCTCGACATGCAGGCGGTGGAGGAGAAGTCGGGGCTCAGGCCGCTCGTGCCGCAGTCACCGGCGAGGGCGATCCCCGAGGACCAGCGGCGCGAGGTCGAGACGCTGATGCAGGCGGCGAGGGAGCTGCACGGGCTCGGCGACTTCAGCGGCTCGCTGGAGCTGATCGAGAAGATCCTGCTGAGGTCGCCGGACCACGCCGAGGCCCGGGAGTTCCTCACGCAGAACGAGGCGACGCTCTTCGCGATGTACGCGTCGAAGCTGCAGCCGCTCGCCAACGTCCCCCGGCTCGCCATCAAGCCGGAGGAGGTGATGTGGCTCAACCTGGACCACCGGGCCGGCTTCCTGCTCGCGCAGATCGACGGCATGGTGGACTACGAGAGCCTCTTCGCGCTCTCGGGGTTGCCTCGCCTCGACACCGCCCGCATCCTCGCCTCCCTCCTCGCGGAGGGAGTGATCCAGCACGGGTAGCGCCCGAGGACCGAGAACTGACCGATGCTCAACCTGTCGGCGATGGTCTATGCGGCGATGATTTTGGCCCCTCTTGTCTATCTTGACTATTACACGTTCTACGAAAACGCAGCGAACCACACGAGCATTCCCATTGCGCTAATGCTGGTTGGTTATTGCGTGAGCTTCGTGGCGGCCCTGTCCGTGGTGAAGAGGCAGCGCCTTCGGGGTGCCTGGGGCCTGTGGTTTGTGTTGATCGTGAGCGCAGTGGCGATTGCAAACATCGTGGTATTCGACGCCGCGAATGTCATGATGGAAAAGGACCGCTGGTTCAGCAAGGGGATGCCTGAGCGCTAACTCCCGACCCGCCGTGGTCCACTCGGCGGCGGCGAAGATGAGGACGTCCGGCGAAGGGATATTCTGGAACGTCGATCACCTTCGATCGGGTGAACTAATGAAGCGGGTCCTCGCGTCAGTCGTGGGTGCAGGAGTCGGTGTGGCGTTCTGCGTGGCGACCTTGAGGGTGACGACTGCTCTCGGCGCGGACGTTGCCTATCCGGCATATTCGGGCGAGGAAGACTTCTCCTTCCGCGTAGCTTGGTTTCTGGTCCTGGAGTGGCCGGGTTTCGCGCTCCTGGGCGGGTGGCTGGGGAACGTTGCGCTTCGCGGACTTCGGCTGGGTGTACTCGGCGTGGTGGGGACGATCGCAGGGACGCTGGTCGCATTCCTAGCGCAGGCCGCGCTCATCCCGGTCATCGAAACGTTGCCGAATTCGACCTCGGCCAACGCTGCCTGGGTCGTCTTCCTCGTCGGATGGATTGCGCTGTCGTTCGTCGGAGCCGTGATCGGCGTGCGTCTCGCGAGGCAGAGCCAGCTGGCGAGAGTGCTGTTCTGAAACCAGGGTCTTCGCGGATTCAAGTGGGCCCGAACGGCGCGGTCTGATGCAGGAAGCGGCCTGCTGACGCGGTTTTTGTGAGTGTTGGCCGTGCTTGAAAGTGGTGTCGCGGCTGGGGCAGGCTGCTGCGGTGAAGGCTCCCAGGTCCATCCGCGCCCTGTTCTCGCTGCCGGGCTTCGTCGCCCGGCAGCACCTTGCCGGTGTGTTCGGCGACCGGTACGCCCGCGTCATTCTGGTGCGCCGCCGAAAAAAACTGCGCGCTGCGGACAGTGCGGCCAGCGATCGCGGAACCGGTACGACCAGCGGACCTGCCGCGCCCGAGATCTCTCGGCGGCCGGGTGGCGGATCTACGTGGAGTTCGAGCGCTGGCGCGTCAACTGCCTGAGGTGCGGCGGCGTGTACGTAGAGCGGCTCGACTGGCTGGCGAAGAACCCGCGCTTCACGCAGCGGTACGCGATGCACGTCGGCGCGCTGTGCCGGGAGATGACGAACAAGGCCGTGGCCGAGCT
>JBAVTL010000051.1:0-7094 GCA_049696175.1 Anaeromyxobacteraceae bacterium | reverse complement strand
GGATCGCGAGATGCTTGCGCCGCTGCGAAATCCCGCTCACGCGAGATGACCACCGCCCGGTCGCTCAACCCCGCGAACTTCGATCACTCTGCTCGGATGGGACGAGGCGCCGTCCGAACTCTGGCGCTCCTCGACGCCGGAGAATCGACGGTCTGGTTCACGGCGTCGGGCGAGTCGGAGCTGGTGGAGAAGATTGAGTTCCACGTGCTGCGCCTGGCCAAGGCCTATCGGCCGAGGAAGGACGGAGAGCCATGGCCCGTTCCCGGTCAGGACTGGACCTACCTGGAACTGGGCGCGCTAACTCTGCCGTTCGAGTACTCGGAGTCGGCGGATGTGCCATTCGGGGGTGGAGCGCTGAGCGGGACGATCAGGCTCAACATCGCAACGACTGCGCGGCCTTATCAAGGGACCATGTTCGAATCGATGAGTGAGATCTCCCGAATCGCCCCGACTGGCGGGACTTCGTTCCTTCGTCACGGAAGGCGAGCAGTCGCCGGCCTCGATTTCGAGGAACTGTGGACCCGGAGCTCCGAGAAGCAGGAACTCGGCTTCGCTATCGACTATTCGGGTGAGGCGAATTCGGGTGAGCGCCCCTGGATCCACCTGACCCTCGACGGACCGGCGAAGCACAAGGCTGGTCTGGTCGGAGTCTGGGAAGCGATGCTACCCACGCTCATCCGCGCCGGGCAGTGAGGCGCGGATGACACAGCAACGCGACGTCGGATGGCGTGACCTGCTCCGACCGATCCGGATCTCGAACGGCATCGTGAGCGTTCGAGTGCGGCGGGAGGTCATCCCGATCATCTTCCTCCCTGGCTTGATGGGGAGCCGTCTGCAGTTGAACCCGAAGTGGCAAGGCAAGAGGCCTCAGCTCCCTCGAGCGAACCCCAATGGAATCCTCTGGGATCCGGACAATGGGGGGTGGATGTTCCAGACCTATGGTCGGGACTTGATGCTTCCATGGCGGCGCAAGGAGTTCCTCGTCGGCGAAGCGTTCTCGCCCCGCCGCGCCATCCCAGCCGACCACGACGACGCGCACAACCAGAAGTTCCTCTCCGGCCACGAGGGAGCCGTGGAGCGCGGCTGGGGCGGCGTGATGTTCACGACCTACGGTCGCATCCTCACGACCCTTCACGCCTCGCAGACCTGGATCCGATCGGTCGGCGAGTACCGGCTGAGCGACTTCTTCCGCCTCCCCTGCTACGCGTTCGCCTACAACTGGATGGATGACGTCGGAAACACCGGCGCGAAGCTGCGGGAGTATGCGAAGGCGCTCGTGGAGAGGCACGACACGGCGGACGAGGAGTGCAAGCAGGTCATCCTGGTGACGCACTCGATGGGAGGGCTGGTCGCGCGAGCCGCCTGTTTCCTCGGTCCGGCCGGAGAGGCCGCTGCGATGCGGGAGCGGGTCCTCGGCGTGGTCCACGGGGTCCAGCCGTCTACCGGCGCCGCGGCGGCCTTCTGGCGGATGAAGGCCGGGTTCGAGCGGGACGGCTTCGCCTGGACGTCGGTGCTCCACTCGCTGCTGGAGATCGCCGGGACCTGGGTGCTCGGAAAGGACGGTCCCTCGGTGACGGCGCTCCTCGCGCACATGCCGGGAGCCATGACGCTGCTGCCGGGCTTCGAGTACACGGACAACGATGGCGCGCGGGCCTGGCTCCAGGTCATCGACGAGACGGGGGAGGGTCGTTCGATCTCGCTCCCCAAGGCTGATCCTCACGCGGAGATCTACCGAAAGGACTCGGGCCTGCTTCGCTTGGTCAATCCCGAGCACCTGGACCCTGGCGCGCCGCGGACCCCATGGGGGGCAGTAGCCGCGCCGGATTGGACTGGGTTCACCCGCAATCTAAACATGGTTGAAGCCGCCCAACGCGGCCTCACGAAGAACCAGCACCCGGAGACGCACACGTTCTGGGGCTTCGACTCCTCCCGCCCGACCTGCGACCGCGTCGTGTTGCGCCGCCGGCTGGTTCGCATGCCCGAGCCCCTTCAGGTCTCCCCACCGCTGCCGCGTCGCGCCCTGGAAGGGCATCACTCGACGGGCGCTACGATCGCGCGGCAGCCGGAGCCGCCGGAAGGCACGCCGATCTCCGAGCTCTCGGGCAACAGGTACATCGCGCGCGTTCGCGAGCGGGGGAAGCTCTACGAGTACACGATGGACGGGCCCGCAGGTGACGGCGACGGCACCGTTCCGGTCTCGTCGGGCAGCTCGCTCTCGGCGCGCGGTGACTCGCACCGCTACGAGGTGTCGCGCTCCGAGATCAGGAGCACTCTCGACGGTCACCATGGGCCAGCGCCGAAGTATGGCGCGGCCGCGAGTGGCGGCGGCGGACAGGACTACGGCGCCATCCGCGGGGTGGTCCACCAGGACGCATTCCAGCAGTACGACGAGGTGGAGCGGTTCACCGTCGATGCCGTCGCACGTCTCTGCCTTATGAAGATCGACAAGGCCCGCTGACGAGCCGGAGCTCCTTCACCGCGACCGCCGCTGCGGTTGGATCCTTCTCCGGGAACCCGGACCATCTGCTGGTGACGGAAGCGATCTTCAACGGTGAGAACCCGCCTCGCGCACGAGTTCCATTTCGAGCCGGACAAGGCCGGGAGCTTCCGCCGGGTGGACCACGAGTCGATGGCCGGTCGCGAAGGGCGGGCGCCTGCCAGTCAGTCGCGACTGTTCCTCGACGCCAATCGGCTCGTGAAAGGCCCGGCGACCTGCCGGCCCTGATGGGCGGGGCGACGCCGATCGCGGTGCTCGTGCAGGTGGCGGTGTACGACTGACCTCGCAGGTGACGCCCGTCACGGTCGCCCGCGCAACACCCGTGGTGCCCCACCGACGACGCGGTGCCGCCGAGGCGGAGATCCCCTCGTGATTCCGCGGCCGTGACGGTGGCACGCGGCTGGCAGTACCGAGCCTCATGTTCACGGTACACGCCAGCGAGGCCGCCATGCTCCACGCCGACCACACCGCCGAGACAGCTCGCCGCGCGCTCGTCCTCGATCCCGATCTCCCGGCGCTCGCCCTCGTGCAGCGAGCGCTCGCGCAGCGCCAGGTCGCGGCGGTCGTCGCCGGCGACGGCGACGCCGGGCTCGCGCGGCTCCTCGACGAGCTGCTCTCTCTCGACGTCCTCGTCATGGCGCTCGACCTGCCCGGCCGCGACGCCCGCGCGCTGGCCCGCCTCATCCGCAAGGCAGGGAACGAGCGGGACCTCGCGCTCGTGGTGATCGCGGACGCTCCGACGCCGGCGCTCAGGCTCGAGCTGCGTGGGCTCGGCGTCGACGCCATCGTCGACCGCGCCGATGGACCCGAGGCGATCGCCTCGGCCGCCCTCGGCGCCATCCACCGCCGCGGCGAGGTGGAGGAGATCGAGCTGGAGGCCGGGCGCCATGCGCCGGCCGCCGAGCCGCTTGGCGAGACGAGATGGTTCGCGCTGGATCGCGGCGACCTCGCGATGGTCGCGTAGAACGCGCACGCCCTCCAGACGTCGAGCGCAAGGCCAGGGTTCTCGACGACTCCGATGAGCTCGAGCTCATCGGTCCTTCGTGAGCCTCTCCCGCAGGACGCGCTTGAGGAGCTTGCCTGTGGCGCTCTTCGGCAGCTCTTCGACGAAGAGCACCTTCCGCGGGACCTTGTAAGCGGCCATGTACGCCCGGCAGTACGCCTGGAGCTCCTCGGCGGTCACGCGCGCCTCCGCTTGCACGGCGACGAAGACGGTCACCGACTCGCCCTGCACTGTATCCGGCGTGCCGAGCACCGCGCACTCCTTGATCGCCGGGTGGCGGTAGAGCACCTCCTCCACCTCTCCGGGCCAGATCTTGAAGCCGGCCGCGTTGATCATGTCCTTCACGCGGTCTACGAGGTGAAAGTAGCCGTCCTCGTCCACGTAGCCGACGTCGCCGGTGTGAAACCACCCGCCCCGCAGCGCCCTGGCCGTCTCCTCCGGCCTGTTCCAGTAGCCGAGCATGACGTTCGGGCCGCGGATGACGATCTCGCCCCAGGTGCCCGTGGGCACCGCGCGATCGTCCGGGTCGAGCACCTTCATCTCGACGTTCTCGATGGGCGAGCCGACCGACCCCGGGCGATGACGGATCGCGTGGTTGAAGCTGGCGTGGGGCGACGTCTCGGTGAGGCCGTATCCCTCGTAGATGGGCTTGCCGTAGGTGTCGTGCCAGCGCCCAGCCACCTCCTGTGGCATGGGCGCCGCCGCCGAGAAGAAGAAGCGGACGCCCGAGAAGCGGGCCCGTGGGACGTCGGCCGAGAGCAGGTGGATGTAGACGGTCGGGACGCCGAAGAACATGGTGACGCCGACCTCCTCGATCGAGGCCAGCACGCTCTCTGCCTCGAACCGCCGATGAAGCACGATCGCCGCGCCAGCGCTGAGGCCGGCGTTCATGACGAAGTTCTGGCCGAAGCAGTGGAAGAGGGGCAGGAACAGGATCAGCCGGTCCTCAGGGTCGATCCGCAGCAGGTGCTGCGTCGCGAGCATGTTCGAGACGACGTTCCCGTGGCTGAGCGTGGCGCCCTTCTGCCTCCCGGTCGTGCCGGAGGTGTAGAGGATCGCCGCCGGAGCGTCGCGCTCCAGGTCGACCGGCTCGAACGCGTCGGCCCCGCCTTCACCCAGCTCTGCCAGGGTCTTCAATCCCTCGACCTCTCCCTCGCAGACGATGACGTGCTCGAGGGCAGGCAGGGTGCCGAGGAGCGGCTTGACCTGAGGCCACTGCGCGGCGGTGGTGAACAGCACCCTCGCCCCCGCGTCCGCGAGGACGTACTGGATCTCGTCCGTCACGAGCATCACGTTGATCGAGACGGTGATCGCCCCGTTCTTGAGCGCCGCGAGGTACGCGATCGGGAACTCGGCGACGTTCGGGAGGTAGAGCGCGACCCGATCGCCGACGCCCACCCCCAGCGCGCGGAGGCCGTGGGCCGTCCGGCTCGCGGCCGCCTCGAGCTGCGCGTAGGTGATCGTCCGGTCGCCGGACAGGAGCGCCGGCCGAGTCGGGAAGTGCCTTGCGGACCGCTCTACGTGCTGGGCGATGTTCACGGTTCGTCTCCTCTGGAGGGTGCGTCGTGAGAGAGCTCTCGCTACGATCCGCGCGCGCGCGTGCGGGGAGTGGCTCGTGACGGTGCGTCTGTGCTGCCGCCTCCCGGGCGCGCCGCGGTGGCGCGTCGCCCATTGACTCGCCGCAGCAGCCGGATGAGCACCTGCCGCTCCTGGGCGGTGAGGTTCTCCGTGAGCTCCGCCTCGCGCGCGAGCGTCAGCCCCTCGATCCTGTCGAGCCTGGCTCGGCCCACCGCCGTGAGGCGCAGCGCGTTGCTGCGCCGATCGCGCGCCGAGGGCACGCGGACGACCAGCCCCTGCGCCTCGAAGCGGTGGATCACGTTCACGATCGTCGAGCGGTCCACGTCCATGGCCGCGGCGACCCGGCTCTGACTGACCCCCGGGTTCGCCGCGATCACCTCGAGGATGGCGAAGAGACCGGGGGTGATGTCCTCGTCGGCGCCGACCACCTCGGCGAAGTGCCTGAACGACCAGAGCTGCGCGCGGCGCAGGTGGTACCCGACGTAGCTGGGCAGGAGCCCCAGGGACAGCGGGGCATCACCGGGCAGCTCGGCCCCGGAGGGCTCCCCAGCGGTCGCGGCGGAGTGCTGTCTTCGGTTGCTCATCGCGGCGTGGACCTTCCGAGCCATATAGTTGATCCCTTCAACATGTTTTTCAAGTGGCAGCCCTGCCGTTACAGTCGAATATATTTGTTGATACCATCAACTCTCTGTGTTTACGCTGCACCTCGAAGCTCTCACCCACTGGAAGTGGAGGTTGTGATGGACGTCGGAGTCATCGGGTCCGGCTCGATCGGTCCGGACCTCGCGTACGGCTTCTTGAGCGCGCTGGCAAGATCGGGCGGGACCGTCTTCCTGCACGACGTCCGCGCCGACGCGCTCGAGGCTGGCGCCGCGCGGATCTGGCAATATCTGGAGAAGGCCAAGGCGCGGGGGAAGCTCTCGGCGAAGGACGTCGAGGCGCTCCGGCAGAGGCTCGTCCCGACGCTCGAGCTCGCGGCGCTCTCGCGGTGTGAGTACGTGCTGGAGGCCGCCACGGAGGACCTCACGACGAAGCGCGCCATCCTCGCGCAGGTCGAGGGGGTGGTCGGCCCCGACTGCCTCCTGGGCTTCGCCACCTCGGGCATTCCGCGCGCCCGCATCGCCGCCGACGCGCGCCGGCCAGAGCGCTGCTTCGTGAATCACCCCTTCTATCCCGCGTGGCGCTCGCAGGCGATCGAGGTCGTCCTGTCGGGTCACGAGCAGCACGGCCGGCGCATGCTGGCGGTGCTGCGCCAGCTCGGGAAGGTGCCGATCGTCACGAAGGACGTCCCGTGCTTCGCCGCCGACGACATCTTCGTGAACTACTGCGCCGAGGCGGCGCGGATCGTCGCCGAGGGGCTGGCCACCCCGGCGCAGGTGGACAAGGTGGTGGACGAGGAGGTGGGAGGCGGCGGCCCGTTCTGGGTGATGGACCTGACCAGCGGCTGCCCCCTCAACGTCCACTGCCTCGAGCTCATGCGGGACGGCCCGACGGGCACCCCCTGGTTCACGCCGCCCCCGATCTTCACCTCGCAGGGCAAGAAGCGCTGGTTCCCCGACGGCAAGCCAGGGCGCGACGCCTGTCCTCCCCAGGTGGCGCGCCAGATCCGGGAGCGCATCCTCGCGGTGCTCCTCGCCCGCAGCTACTTCGTGGTCGATGAAGGGATCTGCACGCCATCCGAGCTCAACTGGCTCACGCGCAACGCGCTGGGCTTCTCGGTGGGGTTGCTCGACCTGGCCGAGGCGCTCGGCGCCGACGAGGTGCACCGCGTCTGCGGCGAGTACGCGGCGCGTCACGAGGGGTTCGTGGTGCCGGCGAGCGTCCGCGAGCGGCGCCTGGCGCGCTTCCACCGGAACGTCGTCGTCGAGCGCGACGGTGACCTCGCGACCGTCGTCGTGCGGCGCCCGGAGGTGCGGAACGCCCTGTCCGAGCTCACCATGCGCGAGCTCGACGAGGCGTTCGCGGAGCTCCAGGCGGACGCGTCGGTGCGCGGCGTCGTGCTCACGAGCGCCGATG
>JBAVTL010000050.1:0-9920 GCA_049696175.1 Anaeromyxobacteraceae bacterium | reverse complement strand
GACATGGCCCAGCGCGTCCTGTGCGCCCGCTCCCGGCGCCGTGATCGTGGTGTTCGGATCCACGGGCCGCCCGGCGAGGTCCTCGACGACCGCGACGCCGTAGAGGTTCCAGCCGCGCGCCTCCCACGGGACGTGGGCCTTCACCATCGTGACGCCGGTGCGGACGTCGAGCTGGGCGAGCGGATCCCGGCGGACCGGGTGGAGCCAGTCGGTCGGGTTCCAGAAGTGGCCGGTGCCCCACTTCACGTGCTGCTTTCCGGCGGTGACGAAGACGGTCCGGCCCACGTCGAAGTTGAGCCAGAGCTGGTCGAGCTGCTCGCGGGTCTGCGGCACGCGGAGGCCGCCGAGGTCCACGGCGGTGGCCGAGATGGTCGGGTCATAGGTGAGGCGCCCCAGGGCGAAGGCCCTCGCCCGATCGTTGGGCCGGACGTCCACGTAGAGGTCGGTGAGGAGCGGCGTCGAGAGCGCCCAGCGCGACGGCGGCACGCCACGCGACCAGGTGGTCGTCGCCCGGAGGTACGCGAGGCCGCCGAGTTTGAGAGGGTCCTCCCTGGCCCCCTCGATCCTGCCGTCGGGCGCCGCGTGTTCGTGCCCGAGGATGGCGTCGTCGCGGTCGCTCACGCCGGGCTGCACCTCCCGCACCTTCGCGCCGGGCTCGGGGGCCGGCGCCGCCGACGGGGCGCCGAAGAGCTCCTCCTCGGCGGGACGGTCCTGGGCCTGGCCGAGCAAGGGGAACGCGGCGAGCGCGCCGATGAGCGCGGTGCGGACGGTGATCACGGTGCCCCCTAGCGGCTCTTCGCCTCGAGCCAGGCCTTCGTGAAGAGGTTTGCCTCCAGCGGCCGGAGATCGATCTCCTTGATCAGGATGAGCGTCGAGTTCCCCTTCTCGATCTCGTCGAAGAAGCGCATCTCCTCGGGGAACCAGACCTCCCCCTTCTTCGACGGCGAGAAGACCTTCCGCCAGCGCGGGTAGTAGGCGGTCCGCATCAGCTTCCCCGAGAGGGCGAACTCCTGCCGCTTGAGGACGTTGAGCGTCGCCTTGTCCACCCACAGCTCCACGACCGGGAAGGCGACGTCGACGCCCGGCTTCACCGCGAGCTTGATCCGGTCAACGGCGTAGGCGCCCAGCCTCTCCTCGCCGACCCACCTCGCGTCGTACTCCTCGGCGAGCCGCGACTCGTCCAGGTCGCCACGCCGCGTGTCGGTGCCGCCGATCCGCTCGCGCTCCGTGCGGCGCTCCCAGCGCCCGGTGCCCGGATCGTACATCCAGAGGTTCTTCTCGAGCCGCAGGTAGCCCTTGCCCGCCTCGCTCTTCGGCTTCGTGAAGAGGAACATCTGCTTGTCCTCCTCGTCCCGCCGGTAGACGAGCAGCTCGTAGACGACGTCGGTCTTCCCCTTCTCCTTCGCCTCCATGTAGCAGAGCGCCTTCCAGTCGCCGGAGTTGCGCTGGCGGTCGTCGATGGTGGCGACGACCTTCTTCAGCTCGTCGGCGGTGAGGGCGCGGGACGCGGCGGGGGCGGCGATCGCGGCGGCGCCCAGCAGGACGCCGACGGCGGCGAGACGGTTCATCGGGTCACCCGATCTGGTGCATGGCGGTGATGGGCTTGAGCTTGGCGGCCAGCCACGCGGGGTAGAGCGAGGCGAGGACCGTGATGGACGACAGGACGAGGACGTCGGCGAGGATGGTCCCCGGCTGCAGCAGGAAGTGGAGCTTCTCCTGCGCGAGGAAGACCTGCACCGCCTCGGGGAGCTGGACGGCCGCCACGTTGACGAGCCCGGCGACGGCCGACCCAAGGAGCGCCCCGGCCACCGTCCCGGACAGGCCGAGCAGCGCCGTCTCGAGGACGAAGAGCCAGAGCACCTTCCCCCGCTGCATGCCGATCGCGCGGAGCGTGCCGATCTCCCTCGTCCGCTCGCGGATGGCGATGGCGAGCGTGTTCAGGATCCCGATGACCACGACGATCATCAGCACGACGACGAGGACGGTCGCGACGGCCTTGAGCGCCAGGATGAACTGCTTGAACTGCCCCATCTCGTCGTCCGCCGTCGTGACGTCGACCTTCTGGCCGGTCCAGTCCTCGCTCGGCACCTTGTAGGCCATCTTCATCCAGTAGGGCTGCGGATCCGGCTCCATCACGCGGAGCCCGGCCGCGGCGATCGCCGTCCTGAGCCGCGCCGCCACGGCGACCGCCGCGGCGGGGGAGCTCAGGTAGAGGTGGATCGCGCCGGTGGTGTCCGCCTTGAGCCCGTAGAGCTGCCGGAGCACGCTGGCGGGGACGAAGGCCGAGAAGGACGAGAGGAGCCCGACGTTCTTCGCGATGACCACCACGCGGAGGTCGGCCGTGTTGTTGACGCCACGGGCGGTCGGCGCCGAGATGGTGACCGCGTCGCCGACCTTGACCTTGAGCCGGTCGGCCTGCCCCTCGAAGAGGAGGAGGGTCCCGGGCTGCGCGAGGTCGTCCAGCCTCCCCTCGCGGATCCTCACCGTCTTGCGGAACGCCGCCTCGTGCTCGATCTCGACGCCGGCGAGGACCAGGTCCATCGAGCTGCTCTCCGACACCGCCTTCGCCCAGCCGCGGCCCCGCACCGTGTAGTAGTCGAGCTCGGGCACCTGCTCCTTCACGATGGCGGCCAGCCTCGGGTAGTCGGAGATCAGCGGCGCGGCGCTCCCGCTCGTCACCTTGAAGAAGCCGCCGACGTTGACGTGGCCGGTGAGGAGCGTCAGCGCCGACTCCATCATCGCGCCCTCCATCCCTGCGGTCAGCGAGCCGAGGAGGACGAGGAGCCCCGTGACGGCGGCGATGGCCCCGCCGAGGAAGAGGTTGCGCCGGGTGTGCCGGGTGAGGTTCCGGCCCGCGATCTGAATGTCTGTGAGGAACATGGCGCTCCCTAGTCCTCGGTGGACATGGCCTCCACGGCCGAGACCTTCATCGCGATCGCCGCGGGGTAGAGGGCGGAGAGGATCGAGACCGAGAGGACGATGACGAGCGAGAGCCCCACGGCCAGGCCACCGACCGTCGGCATGAGCGACGGCCCCGCGAACACGAAGTAGAGGGTGTCGTTGGTCGCCGGGATGCCGCCGGCGGCCCGGATGATCCTCACGACGCCGCCGCCCAGCAGCGCGCCGGCGAGGCCGAAGAGCAACCCCACCGCCGCGATCTCGACCAGGAGCATGACGACCACGAACCGGCGCTGCGCCCCGACGGCGCGCATCGTGCCGATCTCCTTCACGCGCTGCAGCGTCGCCATCACCATCGCGTTGTTGATGATCACGAGCGCGACGGCGAAGAAGATGAGCAGGGCCGCGAAGAGGACGACGCGCATGAGCGTCACGAACTGCCCCACCATCCCGGACGCGGTCTGCCAGTCGATCACCTTGAGCCTCAGCCCGGCCGCGTCGGCGGCGGCCTGGACGTCGGAGAGCGACCGCCGCAGCCGGGAGGGATCCTCCAGGATGACGGCGACGTTGAGCACCTCGCCGTGCTCGATCTCCGCCTGCGTGGAGACCCGGGCCGCCGCGTCGGCAGCCGCGGCCCGCTTCTCGCTCGCCCCCGCGACGAGCGCCCGCTCGTCGATCGACGCCGCCTTCGACTCCCCCACCAGCGCGCCGGCCGCGCCGAAGAGCGCCGCCTCGGCGTCCTCGCGCCGCACCTCGGTCGCCCCGATCGACGCCTTCAGCCTCCGGATCTCCTCGGCCTTCTCCGCGGTGACGTAGCCGTAGAGGTCGCGGAAGGTCATCAGGTCCATCACGCTCATCATCCCGGCGATCCCCGACTTCTCGATCCCGCGGAACACGAGGAACCCGTAGACCTTCACGTTGACTGAGTTGAAGTAGCCGCTCTTGGACGGCGCCTTGATGGTGATCGTCTCGCCGACGTTGATCGAGTAGAGGCGCAGCAGCGGCGCGACGTGCTCGTAGAAGACCTGGTAGTCGCGATCGAAGGTCGCGTCGGTGGACGTGAACAGCCTGACCAGCAGCCGCTCCAGCGGCTCCTCCGCGGCGCCGCCCAGCTCCCGGCGCAGCGTGGCCGCGGCCGCGGCCGCCGTGATCGGATCGAGCTGGAGCAGGATCTCGCGCGTCCCCGTGGCGTTCTCCCTCACCCAGCGCTGCAGCTCCTCGTCCGTCGCGATCCGCTTCCCCCGCCGGTCGCGCGCGTCCTTGATCTGGTCGAGCCGGCGCGCGTTCTTGAGCTTCAGCCACTCCTCGGCGTACTGCCTGCCGACGAGGATGCCGCGCTGCCCCCTGGGGATCCGCTCCCCCTCCGCCACCTGCGCGAGGGGGAAGGCCTCGAAGAAGGCGTCCACGTCCGTGCCGACGTAGCGCAGGAAGGTGAAGCCGGCGTCCATGGCGAGCGGCGCGACCCGGTTCTCGAGCAGCTCCAGGTTTCCGTACCTGTCCCGGTCGAACGCGGCCCAGAACGCCGGGGTGTCGACCCGCTGGAGGGCCGCGTAGTCCGGCGCCCGGTCCTTCACCTCCGCCGACTCCGGATCGACGATGGTGAGCGCCTGCTCGATCTCGCCGCGGAGCAGCCCGACCATCCGCTGCACGTGGGCCTTGTGCGAGCTCCACTGGCGATCGAGCTCCGGCGAGCGCTCACCGGCCTCGAGCCGCCGCGCGTCGGCCCGGAGCCGCTCCAGCGCCTGGTCGAAGACGTTCCCGGTCGCGACCATCGCCTGGTCGATCCCCATCGGGACGACCTGCCTCACGTTGGGGACCTTCTCCAGCGCCGCCTTGACCTTCGAGAAGTCGTCGATCGGATCCAGCAGCGACTCGCCGCGCATCCCGCCGTAGAGCTCCAGCGCCCCCTCGGAGCTCGCCGCGTAGGCCTGGAGGTGGCCGCCGAGGCTCCCCTGGATCGAGGTGCGCAGCCCGCGATCGATCGAGTCGAGCATCGACGTCCCGACCACCGCGACCAGCGATCCCACGAGGACGATCGACCCGAGGATCGTGGTCCGGATCGGGCTCGCGCGCAGGTTCCGGAACGCGATCCGGAAGAGGACCCGGATCGCGTCGCCCCGCGCGCTCATGCCCTCACCCCACCGCCGTTCGGCCGCTCGCGCGCGGCGATCTGGCCGTCGGCGATCCTCACGATCGCGCTCGCGTGGCTCATCACCTTCGGGTCGTGGGTCGAGAAGATGAAGGTCGTGCCGTCCTTGCGGTTCATGTCCCGCATCAGGTCGATGATGTTGGCGCCGGTCTGCGAGTCCAGGTTGGCCGTCGGCTCGTCGGCGAGGACCAGCTTCGGCCTGGAGACGAGGGCGCGCGCGACGGCGACCCGCTGCCGCTGCCCGCCGGAGAGCTCGCTCGGCCGGTGGCGCGCGTACTCCTCGATGCCCACGGCCGCGAGCAGCCCGAGGACGCGCTCCGCCCGCTCATGCTTCGTCAGCCCACCCTGGAGCAGCAGCGGGAACTCCACGTTCTGGAAGACCGAGAGGACCTGGACCAGGTTGAAGCTCTGGAAGATGAAGCCGATCCGGTGGAGCCGCAGGTCGGTGAGCGCCCGCTCGGAGAGCTTCGCGGTGTCCTGCCCGTCCACGACGACGGTGCCGGCGCTCGGCGTGTCGACGCAGCCGACCAGGTTGAGCAGCGTCGTCTTGCCGCTCCCCGAGGGGCCGGCGATCGAGAGGAACTCCCCCTGCTCGACGTCCAGCGAGACGCCCCGCAGCGCGGGCACCTCCGTCTTCCCGAGCGTGTAGATCTTCGAGACGCCCTGCACCGAGACGATCGCCATCGGTCGCTCTCCCGCCTTCGTTCCTGAAAGTGAAGGGATGCTAGCGCGGACTCAGTCCTCGTGCTGCTCGAAAGCGACGGCGAAGCCGCCCGGCTCCTCCTCCCTGGCGAGGAGGGTGAGCGGGCGCCTGCACTCGGGGCACTCGGCGGTGATCAGCTGCTCCTCGCCTCCTCGCGGGTCCACGAAGACGACGAAGACGACGCCGCACGCCGGACACTCGACTTCCTGGTCCATGCGCCCGCATTATGACGCCGCCGTGGCGAAGCGTCCCTTCCACAACCCTTTCGAGAAGCTGCGGGAGCACCCCGCGGGGAAGCCACCCCCGAAGCCGGCCCCTCCCCGGGTGCCGCCGCAGCCGGCGACGCCGCCGCCTCCGGTCCCGAAGACCGAGTCGGAGCTATGGGAGGAGGCGATCCACGGCGCCCGCAAGCTCGATCCGGGTGCCGGGACGGTGGCACCCCGCCTTCCGAAGGGTCCCCCGGAGCGCGCGTGGCACCCGGACCTCGACGCGGTGGACGAGCTTCGGGCGCTGGTCTCCGGCGAGTCCCCGTTCGACCTCGCCGACTCGGACGAGTTCATCGAGGGGTGGGTCGAGGGGCTCGACCACAAGATCGTCGCGAAGCTGCGGCGGGGCGAGTTCGCGGTGCAGGGCCACGTCGATCTCCACGGCCTGAAGCGCGACGAGGCCAAGCGGGAGGTGGAGGAGTTCCTCCGGCGCGCCCGGCTCGCGGGGAAGCGCTGCGTGATCGTCGTCCACGGGCGGGGGCTCCACTCCAAGGACAACGTGCCGGTCCTGAAGGACGCGGTCCGGGGCTGGCTCGCGACCAACCGCTTCAGCCGCCACGTCCTCGCGTTCGCCACCGCGAAGCAGGTGGACGGCGGCGCGGGCGCCCTGTACGTCCTGCTCCGCAAGCCTGGCAAGGGCTGAGCGCAGCGCCGTCTTTCCCCGGTCCCGCAGCCGGAGCATTCTCTACCGGCGCGGGCGGTCCCGTGCTCTCTTGCCGCCCTTCACACCTTCAATGGAACCCATGCGCATGATCCGGATCGCCGCACCGCTCGCCGCCGCCCTCGCCGCCTCGCCCTCTGCCGGGAGGGAGCGCGGCGACGTGCCCGAGAAGTACACGTGGAACCTGGACGACGTCTTCCCCTCGGAGATCGCCTGGCGGGCGGCGCGCGAGGAGCTGAAGCGCCGGATCCCCAAGCTCGCGGAGCACCGCGGCCACCTCGGCGACTCCGCCGGCGCCCTCTTCGGCGCGCTCGACGCGCTCTACGGCGTCCGGGAGCTGCTGGAGCGGACCTACGTCTACGCCTCGATGCGCTCCGACGAGGACACGCGCGAGGCGCGCCCGCGCGAGATGAAGCAGGAGCTGCAGCAGCTCTCCGTGGACTTCGAGGCGGCCACCTCCTGGTTCCGGCCGGAGCTGCTGAAGGTGGGGCCACGCAAGGTGAAGGGCTTCCTCGCGAAGGAGCCGCGCCTCGCGCAGTACCGGCAGCCGCTCGACGACGTCCTCCGCTGGAAGCCGCACACCCTCTCGGCCGCCGAGGAGCGGGTGGCGGCCGAGGCGGGGAACCTGAGCGCCGGCGACTCCGTCTACTCGGTCTTCAAGGACGCGGAGCTCCCCTACCCGGTGGTGGCGCTCTCCACCGGCGAGGAGCGGGTGGACCAGGCCAGCTTCGGCCTCCTGCGGGCGTCGCCCGTCCGTGCGGATCGGCTCGCGGTCTTCAAGGCCTTCTTCGGGGCCTTCGCGAAGTACCAGCGCACGCTCGGGACGACGCTCTACGCGCAGGTGAGGTCGCACCTCTTCGACGTGAAGGTCCGCGGCTTCGCGAGCTCGCTGGAGGCGGCCCTCTTCCGCAACGCCATCCCGCCCGCCGTCTACCGCCAGCTCGTGTCCGACGTCCGGAGAAGCCTCCCGACGCTCCACCGCTACCTCGACCTCCGGCGCCGCATGCTCGGGCTCGAGCAGCTCCGCTACGAGGACCTCTACGTCCCCCTCGTGGGCTCGGTGGACGCGAGCTACACGCCGGAGGAGGCGATGCAGCTGACGCTGGACGCGGTCGCGCCGCTCGGGGCCGAGTACGTGGCGGCCCTGAAGGGCGGCTTCGAGAGCCGCTGGAACGACTTCCTCCCCTCGACCGGCAAGCGCTCTGGGGCGTACTCGACCGGCGTCCACGCCGTCCACCCGTACCAGCTGCTCAACTTCAACGGGAAGTACGACGACGTGTCGACGCTGGCCCACGAGTCGGGCCACTCGATGCACACGCTCCTCGCCTCGCGGGCGCAGCCGTACGCCACCGCCGACTACGCGATCTTCGTGGCGGAGGTGGCCTCGACCCTCAACGAGAACCTCCTGCTGCAGCACCAGCTCTCGAAGGCGACCGACGACGCCACCCGCCTCTTCCTGCTCGGGAGCTGGCTCGACACGCTGCGGGCCACGCTCTTCCGCCAGACCCTCTTCGCCGAGTTCGAGCTCGAGATCCACGAGCTGGCCGAGCGGGGCGAGACGCTCACCGGCGAGAACCTCTCGGCGCGGTACCTGGCGTTGAGCCGCGAGTACCACGGCCACGACGCCGGCGTCTGCTTCGTGGACGACCTCGTCAGCGCGGAGTGGAGCTACATCCCGCACTTCTACTACGACTTCTACGTCTACCAGTACGCGACGAGCCTCGTGGCCTCCACCTCCATCGCCCGCGCGATCCGCGAGGAGGCGAAGACGGGCGGCACGAAGGCGCGCGACGCCTACCTGGGGATGCTGAAGGCGGGCGGGTCGAAGTACCCGGTGGAGCTGCTGCGGGACGCCGGCGTGGACGTCCTGACCTCCGCCCCCTTCGACGCGGCCATGAAGGAGATGAACGCCACCATGGACGAGATCGAGGGGATCCTGGCGCGCCGGAAGCAGTAGGAGCCGGCGTGAGCACCGTGCGGTCGCCGCGACGGCCCGCGGCCACCGCCACCCTTTGAACCTGCCCCCGGGTGTGGCAGAACCACCCTGCGCTTCCCACGGAGAGCCCGCGTGCAACTCGTCTGCCTAGACCTGGAAGGTGTCCTCGTCCCCGAGATCTGGATCACGTTCGCCGAGCGGACGGGGATCCCGGAGCTTCGGCTCACCACACGCGACGAGCCCGACTACGACAAGCTGATGCGGTACCGGCTGGACCTCCTGCGGAAGCACAAGCTCGGGCTCCACGACATCCAGGCGGTCATCGCCGGGATGGGGCCGCTCCCGGGGGCGAAGGACTTCCTCGACTCGCTGCGCACGCGGTACCAGGCGGTCATGCTCTCGGACACGTTCTACGAGTTCGGCATGCCGCTCATGGCCCAGCTCGGGATGCCGACGCTCTTCTGCCACCGGCTGGAGACCGACGCGCAGGGGTTCGTCGTCGCCTACCACCTGCGCTTGCCCAACCAGAAGGCGGCCGCGGTCAAGGCGTTCAGGGGGCTCAACTTCCAGGTCATCGCCGCGGGCGACTCGTACAACGACACGGCGATGCTCTCCGAGGCCCACGCCGGCATCCTCTTCCGTCCGCCGCCGAACGTGATCGCCGAGTTCCCGCAGTTCCCCGTGGTGAAGGACTACGCCGGCCTGCGCGCGGCGATCGACGACGCGGGGCGGCGGCTCGGCGAGTGACGCGCCGCGCGCCCGCCGTCAGACCCGGATGATCCCGTCCGGCAGGTCGCATAGCCGGTCGCCGCCGCGCGCCGTAACCGCGTAGTCGTTCTCGATCCCCACGGCTCCCAGCCCCGGGAAGACGAACTTCGGCTCCACCGCGACCACCTGGCCCGCGACGAGCGGCTCCTTGAACCCCGGCGCGAGGACCGGCAGCTCGTCGAGCTCCAGCCCGATGCCGTGCGCGACGAAGCGCGCCTGGTCGCCGGGCGGCCCCATGAACTTGTCGCCGAGCCCCTCGCGCTCGGCACGCCCCTTCGCCCGCTCCCAGAGCTCCGCGGGGATGGCCCCGGGCCTCAGCGCCGCGGCCACCTCGTCCTGGATGGCGACGGCTACCGCGTGCGCGCGGACCAGCTCGGGCGGCAGCTCCCCCACCACCGCGGTCCGCGTCATGTCGGTCACGTAGCCCTTGTGGACGAGGCAGTAGTCCACGAGGACGGGCTCGCCGCGCTGGATGACGTGCTCGCTGGAGCCGGCCGGGTAGGCGGCGTGGAGCCCCTGCCCGACCACCGGCCCGTCGT
>JBAVTL010000049.1:0-5509 GCA_049696175.1 Anaeromyxobacteraceae bacterium | reverse complement strand
GGGCGCCGGCGGCGCGTGGGCGCCGGCTGCGGTCAACAGCGCCTCCGCCGCGACCCATCCACTCTCGGCCTCCGCGACGGCCTCGGGAGGCAGCCCTCCCCCGGCGCGGAAGATCGGCGCCGCGGCGAGGGCGAGGGCGAGCAGCGCCGCCATCTACCTCGACGCGCCCGAGGGCTGGATCGTGAGCGTGGCCGCGCCCGATCGCCCCCGGACGCGCGGCGCGTACATGTCCTGGATGGTGGCCGGCGGCGCGGCGTAGGTGCCGGGGAACTGTGCGCGCAGCACGTAGCCCACGACCCGCGGGCTTCGGCTCCACGGCGCCGGCTCCTCGAAGAAGAAGAGGGCCCGCTCCGGCGAGAGCGCCCGCCGCTTGAGCGCCTCGTGCGAGAGGGGCAGCGCCCAGGGCTGGCCGCGCCACTCCTTGTCCTCGACGAGCGGCGTGAAGCCGGCTGGGATGGCGTCCTCGACGACGTAGTAGGCGGAGCGGAGCGAGGACCACTGGTCGCCGCCTGGCGCGTCGAGCGAGAGCTCCACGTAGAGCTCCTCCCCCTGCGCGACGCTCTCCCCGGGCTCTAGCCGTCTGCGCCCCGCGCCCAGGAGCCGGTAGTAGCTCCGCGCGACGCTCATGCCGTCCGCGCGGGGAGTCACCTTGTCGAGCGGCAGCCGGACCCTGGCCGACAGCTCCACCTGCCCGTCGAAGCCGGAGACCGTGACGGCCCGCGCCCCCGAAGCGAGCGTCGCGCGGAGCCCCGCCCCCCACGGCTGGAGCACGGGGGCGGCGCCTCCCTCCACCGTCACCTTCGGCGGCTTCGCGGCGGTGAGGGCCCGGGCGTCCCTCTCGATGAGCCAGAGCGAGTGAAGGATGGCGGTCGAGCGCTCGAAGGTGGAGAGCGCCGCCGGGTCCGAGAGCGCCTCGACGAGTCGGCGGCGCGCCTTCGCGAGATCGACCTCCCCGAGCGAGGCGGCGTGGCCGAGGATCGCCGTGAGCCCCGCGCGCCGCAGCGGGTAGGACCAGGCGAGCTGGGGGTCCACGCGCAGCTCCGCCGTCTGGAGGAACGCCTCGCGGACGCGCGTGAGCTGCGCCTGCAGCGCCGCCTTCACCGGCGGCTCGGCGAGGATGCCCGCCCGCTCGGCGGCGAGGAGCGCCAGCGCCACGGGATACGGATCCTCCTGCAGCTCGGCGGTGGTCCGCGCGAGCAGCGCCCGGACGCGGGCCGCCTGGCGCGCCCCGTCGAGGCGGGCGAGGACGTAAGCCCGGGTCGCGTCTAGCGAGAGCGGCAGCCCCTCCTGCCGATCCAGGAAGCGAACCGCCTCCACGATCCGCGCGTCGTCGCGCTGGGCGAAGCCTGCGTCCACGGCGTGCGTCAGCCCGTCCAGCGCGATCAGCGTCAGCGCCACGCCAGCCTGGCTCTCGCCGGCGAACCAGGTGAAGCCGCCGCCCGGGCGGGAGAGCGCCAGGATCCGATCGACCCCCTGGACCGCCCGCGAGCGCGCCTCCGCGACGAGCGCCAGCCCGGGCGCGTCGAGGCCGCGGAGCGCGCCCGTCTGCTCCAGCACCCGGGCCAGCGCGATGTTCGGGATGGTGGTCGCGACGAGCTGCTCGAGGCAGCCGTACGGATAGGTGAGCAGCTCCTCCACCCCCGCGAGCGCCACGGCGACCGTGGAGGGGCGGAGCGCCAGCTCGACCGACTCCACCTGCGCCCCCTGCGGCACGGGCAGGGCGAGCCGGCCGGACCCGGCGGCGCTCACCACGATCCGCTCCTCCACGCCGCGCGGCCTGACGGGGAAGCTCCTGCGGTCGAGGAGCGGCTTCTCCCCGCCGTCGAGCCGGAGCGCGACGGTGGCGCCTCCCGTCGCCTTCGCCTCGATCCGGACCGGGACGACCTTCTCGCCCTTCGGGCCGAGCGTGAGCGCCTCGTGCGCGCCCGGCGACGCGATCCCGCCCTCGGCGGAGACGTCGAGGGTGAGCTTCTCGGTGCCGCCCTTCTCCCCGCGCGCGAGCCGCACGCTCCCGATCGCCTGGTCCCCCTCGCGGAGGAACTGCGGCAGGGACGCGACCAGCTGGATCCCGCCGCGCGCGGCGAACTCGGCCGTCCCCTCGCCGAAGCGGCCGGAGGCGTCCGCGGCGACGGCGGTCACGGTCCAGAGCGTCTGGTTGGACGGCAGGTTGAACGAGACCTGCGCCCGCCCGTCCTCGTCGGTGGTGACCGTGGGGTTCCAGTAGGCGGTGTCCACCTCGCGCGTCTTCGCGGGCGCCTTGACCGCCGCGAAGGCGTGGCCGGGCTGCCGCATGAGCCGCGCCAGCGCCTCGCCGTAGCCGTACCCCTGGAACTCGGCGGAGGTGAAGGTGGCGACGTTGTCGCGGACGAGCGGGTAGAAGAAGTCGAGCGCGCGCGGCCGGAGCTCGCCCTGGAGCGCATAGATCGCCTTGTCCACCACGCCGACCGAGACCTGCGCTCGCACCCCTCGGCCCATGGAGTCGGTCACCCGGAGCTGGAGCGCCTGCGGACCGAGCGGCACCGCCTCGGGACGCTCCGGAGAGACGGAGACCGCGAGCACCCGCTCGGGCGGGACGATCCGGAACGGCGCCGTCCTCTCCTCCCAGCGCCCCGCCGCCGTCGGATAGGCGATGGACGCGTAGACCGCGCTGCCGAACCGCCGCTCCACCGGGAAGCGGTGGAGGAGCGTGAGCCCTTGGACCTCTACGAGCCGCGTCTCGAAGATCCCGGCGCCGGAGAGGGTGATCCAGACGCGCCCCTTCTCCTTCCCCCCCGGCCCCCAGCGCGCGGGGAAGACCGCGACCAGCTCCGCCTCTTCCCCTGGCGCCAGGGCGCCCCCGCGCGAGGTGAGCTGCAGCGCCGGCACGCGCACCGCCTCCTCGCCCTTCTTCCCGATGACGAGGATCGACCCCTCGCCGCTCCAGGGCCTCCCTGCCGCGTCGAAGAGCGTCACCTTCGCGATCACCGTCCCGGGCCCCGGCGCCGGCAGCTTCCCGCGCCAGACGCCGTCGAACGGGGTCGAGAGCGGCAGCTCGGAGAGCGCCTTCTCGTCGCCGCTCGCCGAGCGGAGCACGAAGGCAACCTTCCCCTTCGCCCCAGCGAACGGCCGGCCGGAGAGCGTCGTGGCCCGGATCGCCAGCGGCGCCTCCGTTCCCGCGACGGTGACCACGGCCCCCGGCCGGATCGTCGCGATCACCTCGCTGGGCGCCAGGAAGTGGGGCCTGGAGCCGTTGGCGAAGGCCCCCTGGTCGTCGCGCGCGCGGATCGAGAGGGTGTAGCGCCACGGGAACCGCTCGTCGCCGGCGCCCAGCCTGGGGACGGGGATCTCGACGTGGGCCTCGCCGTTCCCGTCGAAGAGCGGCGCCGTCGCCCACGGATCCTCGGCGTACTCCTGGCCTCGGGCCTGGATCGACGAGTAGAGCCGCTCCGGGACGGAGAGCTTCCCCTCGGTGGTCGAGGCCGAGCCGTAGGTGACGGCGCTCCCCTGCGCACCGAGCCCCGCGTCGTCCACCCACGCCGGGCTCTCAACCACCGCGCGGTGGAGGAAGACCTCGTAGCGCGTCTTCTCTGGCGCGCCCCCCGCGTAGCGGCGTGCGCGCACGAGGACCTTGAGCGTCCCACCCGGCTGCACGGTCTCCGCGTCGCCGATCACCTCGACGTAGAAGGTCGGCTTCACGTACTCCTGCACGCGCGCCTCGGCGCCGTGCGCCTTCCCGTCGAGCCGCGCCTCCAGCCGCACCACGCCGGTGGCCACGTCGGCCGGGATCTGGAGGCTGCCGCTGAACGAGCCGAACTCGTCCACGCGGGCGCTGGTCGAGACGGTCTTCCCCTCGGCCACGCCGAGCGAGACGGCCACCTCGCGCGAGCGGGGGGTGAGGAGACGGGAGAGGATCCCGTCGGGCTGCCGGACGATCCCCCTGAACTGGACGGCGTCACCGGGGCGGTAGATGGGCCGATCGCTGTAGACGAAGACGTCCGGCGTGACCGCGAGCGTGGAGTAGAAGTCGGTGTCCACGATCGCGACGTCCTTGCCGGCCCGGACGCGCACCAGGAGCCGCGGCTCCTTGACGTCGATGCGGGCCTCGCCGTTCCGATCGGTCCTTCCTCGGGCGAGGGGGCCGGCCGCGGTCCCGAGCTGCACCTCGGCGCCTGAGACCGGGGCGAGGTCCGCGCCAGCGACGCGCACCAGCACCTCGCCGTCGGTCTGCTTCACCTGCACCTTGAGGTCGGTGACGACCAGGATCACCTGCCCCTCGACCTTCCCCTGGACGAGTTGGACTAGGTAGACGCCAGCCGGGAGCGGCTCGAGCTCGACGCGCCGGTCCTCGTAGCCCCCTTCGGCGGTCCACTCGTCGAAGCCCGGCACGCTCCAGTTCCGATCGAGCCCGCCGAGGTCCAGGTTGAGCCACTGCCTCCGCACGACCGTGGCGCCCGGCGGCAGCCCGACGAGCTTCTCCGGCCCCTCGGTCAACCTCACGAGCTTGCGCTCCGAGGGCGGGGCCTCGGGCCGGCGTGGCCCCGCCGCCGCCAGCTCGTTCCGGAAGTCGACGTTCAGCGCCCGGTAGAGGAAGCCTCCGGGGAGCCGCACGGCGTTGAGGCCGCGGGCCAGGTAGCGCCCAGGGTTCTCCTTCGCCTCCACCGGCTCCCAGGAACGGCGCAGGTTGGCCTGGCTGGCGACGAAGGCGTCGAGCGAGTCGGGCCTGACGACGCGCAGCTCCACGGGGCCGCGCCGCTCGAAGGCGACCTCGATCACCGGCTTCTCGTGCGTCCCGAAGGCGCGCGGGACCGTCATGTAGAGCGGCTTCGCGTGGGCTGCGCCGCCGCAGAGCAGCGCCGCGCCGAGGAGCGTGCGGACGACGTGGCGGATCATGACTTGAACCCCCCGGGGACGAGCGCGTCCCCCTTCGCGACTCCTCGCAACCCGACGAACGGCAGCTCCTCCAGGAGCCGGCGCGCCGCCTCGATCTCGGGAACGGGCGCGGTCTTGTCGCCCTTCTCGGCCCCCCACGCGTCGGCGACGAGCCGCGAGAGGACGCCGCCGACGTTCACGCCGAGCTCGATGGAGAGCGGCTCGCGCAGCCCCCCCACGACCGGCGGCGCGGAGGCCAGGATCGACGGCGTGCTCTCCCCACACGCGCGCGCCACGGCGGTGGCGACGGCTGCGGTGGACGCCAGGATCTCGTGGCCGCAGGCGCGGCGCCGGACCAGCTCGTTGGGGCCGGAGAAGGCGTCGTCGAGCAGCGCCCGATCGCCGTCGGGCCAGAGGATCGCGACCTCCGGCACGCGATCCCGCGCGCCGCTGGGGTTCCAGATCACCGCGAACGTGCGGGGGCGCGTGACCCCGCTCCACCGGCCCGCCAGGTGAGCCTTCAAGCTCTTCCGGTCGAGCGGGTCGGGCAGCTTCAGGGCCGCGAGCAGCACGACGCCCGAGTCGGCGGGGATGAGCCGCAGGAGCAGCTCGGACGGCGCGGCGCTGGCCAGCCGCCCCGGCGCGTCGAGCGCACCCACGA
>JBAVTL010000048.1:0-3830 GCA_049696175.1 Anaeromyxobacteraceae bacterium | reverse complement strand
GCGTCGAGCGGTCCGATGGCCGCCGCGAGCTCGGGCGCGCGCGGCAGGGCGCCCTGCATGGCGGCGAGGGTGGCCTCGAGGAGCTCGACGTGGCGCGCCTCGCGCGCCTTCATCTGGCCGACGGCGTCCATGAAGACCTTGAAGAAGGAGCGGAGCTCGTCGGTCCTCCGGAGCGGCCGCATCCGCGGGAAGGCGCCGCGCGCGAGGACGGTCACGTAGTGACCGATCACCGCCACGGGCCCGGAGACGCGGTGGGTCATGACCACGCCGAGGAGCCCCAGGGCGAGCGCGAGGAGCGCCGCGATCCCGGCGAAGGCGACGAGGAGCTGGCGATCCCCCCGGACGAGCTCCCTGCGGAGGTCGGGGTCGAGCCCGGCCACCTCCAGCGCCTGCGCGTGCGCCTGGTGGAGCCACAGGCCGAAGACGAGCGCGACGAGCACGCCGGCGCCGGCCATGAGGAGCGCGTACTTGAGCTGAAAGCCCCGGTCCACGAGGACCACGCGGCGGGCGTGGACGCCTTGTGAAGCGCCGGCTGGGACCTCGGCCATGTGTACCTCCCCTTTCGGGCGGGGATTCTACCGCGCAAGCGGGATCCCGCAACGGCGCTCGAACGGGATGCTTGCGGGGCGTGGCGCAGGTCGGCGACCTCGTCCTCCCACCCATGACCTGAATCGCTCGCGCGGCCCCCCTCGCCCCCGCGGCTCTCAGACGCGGCCCCACGAGGGATGTGCCGGGCGGCTGCGCTGCCGCTAACCAGTGCTTACGTCCCCCTACATGTGCGGCAACGCTCTCTTGCCGCGAGACCATCGCGCCGCAGCTGCGGACGCGGGGAGGACGACGATGAAGACGATCCTGAAGCGAATCGGACGCCGTCAGTTCGTGCTGCGCAGCTCCTTGGCCGCGGCCGGCGCCGCCTTCACACCCAGCGCATTTGGCCAGATGATGGGCGGCGGCGGTGGAGGAATGGGCGGCGGCGGGACGAGCGGAGGGGCGATCGATCCCCCCGTGGGTGTGCTCCTCCAGGACCCCGCGATCGCCGCGAACGGCTCCGCGACGGCCGGCGTCGTCGACGTGAGCATCGACGCGCGCCTGTCCACCGCCAGCGTCAACGGGACGGCGGCGAGCCTCCTCACCTACAACGGCAGCTTCATCGCGCCCACCATCCGGGCCAGACCGAATGACGTCGTCTACCTGCGCTTCAGGAACTCCCTGCCGTTCACGACCCAGACCAACATGCTCGGCCACGTGAAGAACGTGACCAACATCCACGTGCACGGCTTCCACGTGTCCCCCGGCATCGACGCGATGACCGGCATCCCGGCAGACGACGTCCACATCCAGGTCCCGGCAGGCGGCGGGGAGCAGTTCTACCGGTACGACCTGAGGTGGCAGCGGCCGGGGAGCATGGGGCTCTACCACCCTCACGTCCACGGCACCGTCGCCGAGCAGTTCTGGGGCGGCCTCGTCGGCGTGCTCGACGTCACGGACGGCGACGTCACCACCCTGGCCCCCTACCCCCGGAGGCTGCTCGTCCTGAAGGATCTCACCGTCTCGAACGGCGCGCCGGCGCCCTACACGATGATGAGCGACTACATGCACGGCAAGGAGGGCGACGTGGTGATGGTGAACGCGCAGGTGAACCCCTACCTGCCCGTCCTGTCCGGAGAGGTGCACCGGCTGCGGATCGTCAACGCCAGCAACGCCCGGTTCTACCGGCTCGCGCTCCAGGGGCACCAGCTCCACCTGGTCGGGACCGACGGCGGCCTGCTGGACGTGCCCTACGCCGTCGGTGAGCTCCTGCTGGCGCCGAGCGAGCGGATCGACGTCCTGGTCCAGGCGAGCAGCACCGCGGGCGACTACAAGCTGCTGGCCCTGCCGTACGCGCGCCAGGGGAACATGGCCTCACCGCAGGTCACCCTGATGACGCTCCGGGTGAAGAAGTCCCGCGCGAGGCAGTCGCTCCCGGCGGTCGTAGACCCCGCCGCGATCCGGCTGACCGACGATCCGATGCTGCCCCGCGCGCGCTTCGCCCTCTCAATGGGACAGGGGCGCGGCTACATCAACGGGAAGAGCTTCGACGTCCTCGCCGGCGGCTCGATCAGCGCCGACGAGCACCACTCGACGGTCGACACCGAGGAGGTCTGGGAGGTCGTGAACGAGAGCGGGATGGACCACCCGTGGCACCAGCATGTCAACGACGCGCAGGTGCTCTCGGTCTCGGGGGGGGACGCAAGCTTCGCGAAGTACGCCCAGCTCTACACGCGCATCCCCGCGTGGAAGGACACGATCATCATCCCGAAGTGGGGCAGCGCCACCTTCCGCATCCCGATCCGCCACTTCACCGGGATGACGATGTACCACTGCCACATCCTCGAGCACGAGGACATCGGCATGATGGGGATGTGGCACATCATGATGGACGGCGGGATGCCGATGTAGCGCCCGTGAAGACTCCCCTCTCCCGCGGTGAGGGAGAGGGGGCGATCTCCGCGCCCCGCCCGCCCTCGACCGGCCGGCCCGTTTCCGCGTATACCCCGCGCCATGCGGATCGTCTTCATGGGGACGCCGGAGTTCGCCGTCCCTTCGCTCGACGCCCTCGCCGGCGCGGGACACGACCTCCTCTGCGTCGTCGCGCAGCCCGACCGGCCCGCCGGGCGCGGCCAGGCGCTCAAGGTGCCGGCCACCAAGGAGTGGGCGCTCGGCCGCGGAGTCGCCGTGCTTCAGCCCGAGAAGGTCCGGGACGGCACGCTCTGCGCCGCCATCGCGCCCCTGAAGCCCGACGCCCTCGTCGTCGCCGCCTACGGCCGCATCCTGGGGAAGGACCTGCTCGGGCTCGCGCCGCACGGCGCCGTCAACGTCCACGGGTCGCTCCTGCCGAAGTACCGCGGCGCGGCGCCGATCCAGTGGGCGGTGGCGAACGGCGAGGTCGAGGCCGGCGTCACGATCATGCAGATGGACGAAGGGCTCGACTCGGGCGCCATGCTCCTCCAGCGCGCCATGCCGATCGGCCCCGCCGACACCGCGGAGGCGCTCTCGCCGAGGCTGGCGGTGCTCGGCGGCGAGGCGCTCGTGGAGGCGCTCGCGCTCCTCTCCGCGGGGAGGCTCACGCCGGTGAAGCAGGATCCGTCCGAGGTGACGCTCGCGCCGATCCTCACCCGGGAGGACGGGCGGATCGACTGGTCGCGCCCCGCCGCCGTGATCGCGGCCCGGCTGCGCGGCTTCACGCCGTGGCCTGGCGCCTGGACGACGCTCGACGGGAAGACCGTGAAGCTCCTCGAGGTGGAGCTCCTGGACGCCCCCGCGCGCGGCGCCGCCGGGGCCGGCGAGAAGCTGGCCGGACGCGGCCTCGCCGTCGCCTGCGGGGGGGCGACCGCGCTCCTCGTGAGGCGGCTGCAGCCCGAGGGGAAGGGGGCGCAGGATGCGCTCGCGTTCCTCAACGGCCTTCGACGCGACACCGTGGCGTTCGCATGAGCGGGATCACGGCGCGCCAGCTCGCCTTCAACGTCCTCCGCCGGGTCGAGGAGGGGGGCGCGTACGCCTCCCGCGCGCTCGACGCCGCGCTTTCGCAGGCCGGCGCGCTCGATCCTCGCGAGGCGGGGCTCGCCACCGAGCTCGTCTACGGCACCCTCCGGCGCGCCCTCACGCTCGACGCGGCGCTCGCGCTCCACTCGAGCAGGCCGATCGCGCAGGCCGACCCGGCGGCGCGGATCGCGCTGCGGCTCGGCGCGTACTCGCTCCTCTTCCTGGGCACCGCCCCCCACGCGGCGGTCGGCGAGGCGGTCGCGCTCGTGAAGGAGGTCGACCACGGCCGCGCCGCCGGCTTCGTGAAC
>JBAVTL010000047.1:0-3549 GCA_049696175.1 Anaeromyxobacteraceae bacterium | reverse complement strand
CGGCACCTTCGCGCCGCGCGGCTCGCTCGCCGAGACCGTCGCCGCGATGGCGAAGGCGGCCGCCACGGAGGATCCCCGCTTCACGCGGCTGCGGCCGGACGAGCTGCCGAGCCTCACCATCTCCGTCTCCGCGCTCGGCACGCCCCACCTCCTCGAGGACCGCTCCAGGATCGAGGCCGGCGTGCACGGGCTGCTCGTCCGCAAGGGCTGGAACCGCGGGGTGCTCCTGCCCAAGGTGGCGGTCGAGCAGGGCTGGGACGGACAGACCTTCTTGAAGCACGCCTGCCTCAAGGCCGGGCTCCCGGCCCTGGCGGCGCGCGATCCCGAGCTCGTGGTCGAGGTCTTCGAGGCCGAGGAGTTCGGAGAGGAGCAGTCACCTTGAGCTTCCTGCAGAACGCGGTAACCATGATCCCGGCGATCCTCGCCGCCGTCCTCGCCTTCGCCTTCCTGATCGTCGCCCACGAGCTCGGGCACGCGCTCGCCGCGCGCGCGGTGGGGATGAAGATCGTCCGGTTCAGCGTCGGCTACGGGAAGGTGCTCTGGTCCTTCCGGCTCGGCGAGACCGAGATCGCCCTGTCGGCGATCCCGGTGGGCGGCTACTGCTGGATCGGCGGGATGATCCCCGAGGACGGCGTCGATCCCGCCGCGCCGTACGCGTGGCTCAACCAGCACGCGTGGCGGCGCGCGCTCGCGATCGCGGCCGGTCCCGCAGCGAGCTACCTCGGCGCGATCCTCGTCGCGGCCACGCTCTTCGTCACGGTCGGCCTGCGCGTCCCGGTCGAGGGGCCCTGGGTCGGCGACCTGCTCCCCGACTCCCCGGCGGAGAAGGCCGGGCTCCAGACCGGCGACCGGATGGTCTCCATCGGCGGCCAGCCGGTGACGAGCTGGGAGGAGATGCTCGCTGGCATCCAGAAGAACCCCGGGAAGCCCGTGGAGGTCGTCGTGGATCGCGGCGCCGGCGGCACCGCCGCGCGCGTCGTCGTCTCGCTCACGCCCCGGGACGACCGCGGGGTCGGACGGGCCGGGTTCAGCCAGTACTCGCGCCCCGAGCGGCGCCCGGTCGGCGCCGCCCTCGCGGAGGCGCTCCACCAGACCAACGTCGCGATGGCCGCGCAGACGCAGGGGATGCTGCGCGCCTTCTCCGGAAAGGCCTCCACCTCCGAGCTCTCCGGCCCGCTCGACATCGGCCGCACCCTGGCGAAGGGCGCGCGCATGGGGCCGGAGCGCTTCTTCACGATCATCTGGATCCTCTCCGTCGCGCTGGCGGTGCTCAACCTGCTCCCGCTGCCGCCGCTCGACGGCGGGAAGCTCGTCTTCCTCCTCTGGGAGCTCGCGACCGGGCGCCGCGCCAGCCAGCGGCTGGAGGCGGCCGTCTCCTGGGTGGGCTTCATCCTCCTCGCCACCCTCATGCTCGGCGTGACGGTCTTCGGCGACATCCCGAGACTCCTGCGCTGAGGCGGGCGGCATGGCCATCCACGTCCTCTTCTTCGCCCTCACCCGCGACGTCGCGGGCGGGACCACCGAGGAGCTGGAGCCGCCGCCGGCGACGGTGGGCGAGCTCCGCGCACGGCTCCTCGCGCTCCACCCAGGCCTCTCGCGGATCCTCCCGCGGTGCCGCGTCGCGGTGGACCAGGAGTTCGCCGACGACGCGACCGCGCTGCGGGACGGCGCGGAGGTGGCGCTCATCCCGCCGGTCTCCGGTGGCGCCGGGCGCTGCCGGGTGACTGACGGGCCGCTCGCCCTCTCCGACGTGCTCGCCGCGGTCCAGGGCCCCGGCGCCGGCGGCGTCGTGACCTTCACGGGCGTGGTGCGCGGAGAGACGGACGGCAAGCGGGTGCTGCGGCTGGAGTACGAGGCCTACCCCGCGATGGCGGAGCGGAAGCTCGACGAGATCGCGGCCGGCATCGAGCGCGAGACCGGCGCGCTGGTCTCCATCGCCCATCGGGTCGGGACCCTCCTCCCCGGCGAGGCCGCGGTCGTCATCGCCTGCGCCGCCGCGCACCGCGCGCCCGCCTTCCGCGCGTGCGAGGCCGCCATCGAGCGGCTCAAGCACGACGTGCCCATCTGGAAGCGGGAGGTCTTCGAGGACGGGTCCGAGTGGGTTGGCTCGGGTCCCTGACCCCGCGGTCTGGTATCTTCCGGCTCTCGTGAGAATCCTCCTGGCCGACGACGACCGCCTGGTGCGTACCATCGTGAGCGACCTGCTCTCGGAGCTGGGCCACGACGTCGTCCAGGCCGAGAACGGCCAGCAGGTCGTCGAGCTGTCGGCCTCGGCGCAGCCCGACGTCATGATCCTCGACTTCCTGATGCCTAAGCTCTCGGGGATCGACGCGCTCCGGCAGCTCCGGGCCGCGGGGAGCCGGACGCCGGCCATCATCCTCACTGCCATCACCGACGGGAGCGTCCGGGGCGTAGACGGCGCCGAGGCCGCGGACGGCTTCCTGGAGAAGCCGGTCACGCGCCGCGCGCTGGAGCGCGCGCTGGCGCGGCTCGGCACCGGCAGATGAGGCTCTTCCGGACGGTCGTCTCGCTGACGCTGGTCTCGAGCCTCCTCCCCACCGCGCTCGCGGCCTTCCTCCTCTACCGCGAGCGCGGCCACCTGCCCGCGTGGACGGCGGCGGCGTTCGGCGTCGCCATCGTCCTGGCGTTCGCCGTGTCGGGCTACGTGGCCGGGCGGGTCACCTCCCCCCTGCGCGAGTGCGTCCGCGGCGCGCTCGAGATCGCACGCGGGCGCTTCGGCTCCCTGGTGGACGTGAAGGCGCGCAACGAGATCGGCGACCTCGCCTACACCTTCAACCACATGTCGCGCGAGCTGGCCTCCTACGACGGCGAGAACCGCCGCCTGATCGCCGCGCTCGAGCGCGGCTACGTCGACACCATCCGCAGCCTCGCCAGCGCCATCGACGCGAAGGACCCGTACACCCGCGGCCACTCGGAGCGCGTGGCGGCGCTCGCGTCCGAGATCGGCCGCGAGCTGAGGCTCCCGCCCGCCGAGCTGCACGCCCTCGAGTACGGCGGCATCCTCCACGACATCGGCAAGATCGGGGTCCCGGAGCGCGTCCTGCAGAAGCGCGCCCAGCTCGACCCGGCGGAGACCGCCCTCGTCCGCGCGCACCCGGCCATAGGCGCCGAGATCGTCGGCGGCGTCGAGTTCCTCCGCGACGCCCTCCCGGCCATCCGAAGCCACCACGAGCGGTGGGACGGGTCCGGCTACCCGGACGGCCTCGCCGGGGACGCGATCCCGCGCATCGCCCGCGTCATCAACGCGGCCGACACCTGGGACGCGTGCTCGTCCGACCGGCCGTACCAGGAGAAGATGACGCCGTCCCAGGTGCTCCGGATCCTCGCGGGGCTCAGGGGCAGCCAGATCGACCCCGCGGTCCACGACGCGCTGGTCCGCGTGGTCCAGCGCCGCGCTCCACTCGAAGAAAATCTCCCGCCTCAGGCGCGGGACGCGTAGATTTCCGCACATGACGAAGCTTGCAAGGTGGGCCGCGGCGCTGACGCTCGCGCTCTCCACCGCTGCGCCCCAGGCCGACGACCCGACCG
>JBAVTL010000046.1:0-3098 GCA_049696175.1 Anaeromyxobacteraceae bacterium | reverse complement strand
CCGAGGCGCCGTCCGCCACCGCGTGGGCCCCGGCGGCGATCTGCTCCGCCGCGCGGGCCACGCCGTCCACTGCGTCGGCCACCTGCCGCAGCGCGTCCTGCAGCGAGGCGGCGGTGGCGTTGATCGCCTCGGCGAGCCGCGCGTGATCCCCGCGCCAGTCGGTCCGGGCGCGCACCGAGAGGTCGCGCCGCGCCATCGCCTCGAAGACGCGCGTCGCCTCCTCGACCGGCGCGACGACCGCGTCCAGCGTCTGGTTGAGCCCCTCGATCACCCCCGCCCAGTCACCGCGGTACTTCAGGACGTCGGCGCGCTCGCCGAGCCGCCCGGCCACCGCCGCCTGGGTCAGCGCCCGCGCGTCCGCCGCGATCGCGTGCAGGTTCCCGCGCAGGAGATCGAGCCGCTGGTTGGCGACCGCCTGCTTGCCAGGGAGCGGAGCGAGCACCGGGCCGAAGTCCCCGTTCGCGTAGGAGCCGAGGATCTCCAGGATGCGCAGGAGGATGCCGACGTGCATCCCCACCGCCTCGTTCACCCCCTCCGCCATCCGGCGGAAGATCCCCTGGAAGCGGTCGGCGGCGATCGCCGCGTCGAGATCGCCCTTCGCCTGGGCCTGCGTCATCGCCTCCATCCCGCCCACCACCCCGGAGATCGTCTCGCCGAGCTGGTTGAGGTTGCACCGCAGCGGCTCGAAGTCGCCGGGCCACGGCGTCACGATCGCGGGCGGGAGCGCGCCGCGTGCGATGCCGTCGATCTGGGCCGCGGCGTCCCGCAGCGGCCTGACGATCCCGTCGAGGGTGGCGTTGAGCCCCTCGGCCACCTTGCGGAACTCCCCCTCGTGGTGGGCCGCGTCGATCCGCGCGTCCAGCTTGCCCCGCTGCGCCGCGTCCGCGATCCGCTGGACCCCGTGGACCAGCGCGGAGACGGCGCCGATGGCGCGGTTGAGGGAGTCGCGCAGCTGCGCGCACTCGCCGATGCACTCGCTCTCCAGCGGCGGCGGCATCTCGCCGCGTGAGAGCGCGGCCACCGCCTCCATCGTCTGCGTGAAGGGCTGCTGGAAGGACGCCATCGTCTCGTTGATCCCCTCGACCACCGGCCAGAAGGTCGGGCCGACCGTCTCGGGATCGGCGCGGGCGGAGAGCGAGCCGCGCGCGACCGAGTCGGCGAGCCGCCGCGTCTCTGACTTGAGCGCCCGGATCTGGCTGCGGACCGAGAGGATGACGGTCGACGTGGCCCCCAGGAGGAGGATCCCCACCGCCAGCGCGAAGCCCCCGACCTGGAGCAGCTGTCCCCGGACGGCGGCCCCGACGTCGTCGAGGTAGAGCCCCGAGCCGACGATCCAGCCCCACGGCGCGAAGACCTTCACGAAGGAGACCTTGGGGACCGCCGCCCGCGAGCCCGGGAGCGGCCACTCGTAGTCGACGAAGCCGGCGCCGGCGGCGCCCTGCACCGCCTTCGCGAACTCGACGAAGAGCCGCTTCCCCTTGGGATCCCGGTAGTCGGCGAGCGGCTTCCCCTCGAGCTCGGGCATGAACGGGTGCATCACCATCCGCGGCTCGAGGTCGTTCACCCAGACGTACTCGCGCTCGTCGTACCGGAGCCCCTTCAGCAGCGCGAGCGCCTCGCGCTTCGCGTCCGCCTCCGAGAGCTCGCCGCGCGCCGCGCGCTCCCACTGCCGCTGGAGGATCCCGCTGGCGACCTCCACCACGGCGCGGACCCTGGACTTCCGCTCGGCCGTCACCTGCTGTTCGAGGACGCGCCCCGACTGGGCGGCCAGGGCGAACAGGCAGGCCAGCCCGACGCCGATCACTAGCCGCAGGCGAGTCACGATGCGGAACGACTGGAGCCACTTCAACATGAAGCCACTCCTCACCAGCGCTGGCGCCGACCGGGTACGAGCTGCGCAGCCTATCACCTCGGCTCAGTCCGGCGTCAGCGGGCCGGCGTAGACGTACCGTGAACGGGGGACGCCCGGTGAAGCCGGACGGCGGAGATCCGCTTTCGCAGCTCCTCGGTCCAGAGGACGAGGCTCCCGACTGCGACGACGATCGCGAGGTCCAGCGGAGGGAGGGGCACGGTGCGGAAGGCGCGGCCGAGCGGCTCCCAGTAGACGACCGCGAGCTGGAGCGCGATCGAGATCAGCAGCCCGCCCAGCAGCCAGGGGTTCCGGTGGAGCGGGTTCCTGAGGGCGCTGCGCCGCTCGGAGCGGCAGTTGAGGAGGTTGAACCACTCGCAGACGGCGAGGAGCGTGAAGGTCCCCGTCCGCACCCGGTCGAAGGGGAGCCCCATCCAGAGCCCGATCGCGAAGTAGCCGAAGGTGGCCAGGGTGATCGTGGCGCTCATGAACGCCATCCGCGGGAGGAGCCCGTCGCCGAGGAGCTGGACCGAAGGACGGATCGGAGGCTGCTGCATCTCATCCCCCTCCGCGGGCTCCATCCCGAGGTTCACCGTGATCGTCCCCTCCGTCACGACGTTGTTCCAGAGGATCTGGACCGCGGGGAAGGGGAGGGGATAGCCGAGGAGGAGCGCGGAGAGGAGGACCAGCACCTCCGCGAGCCCGGTCGAGAGCAGGAGGAGCAGGGCCTTGCGGACGTTCCGGTAGACGACGCGCCCCTCCGCGACCGCCTCGACGATGGTTGCGAAGTTGTCGTCGGTCACCACGATCGCGGCCGCCTCCTTCGCCACCTCCGTGCCGGTGCGCCCCATGGCGACGCCCACGTCGGCGCGCACCAGCGCCGGCGCGTCGTTGACCCCGTCGCCAGTCATGGCCACGACCTGCCGGTTGCGCTGCAGGGCCTCGACGATGCGCAGCTTCTGGGTCGGCGCCACGCGCGCGAAGACGGACGTCACCGCGACCGCGCGGTCCAACTCGGCGTCCCTCAACCGCTCCAGCTCCGCGCCGTCGAGCGCCTTGCCGTCGCCCTCCACCATCCCGAGGGACCGGGCCACGGCCAGCCCCGTGGCCCGGTGGTCGCCGGTGATCATGACCGCCCGGATCCCGGCGCTGCGGCACCGGGCGACCGCCTCGCGCGCCTCCGGACGCGGCGGGTCGGCCTGCCCCACGAGCCCGAGGAGCGTGAGCTCGCCGTCGAGCAGCTCGAAGC
>JBAVTL010000045.1:0-7213 GCA_049696175.1 Anaeromyxobacteraceae bacterium | reverse complement strand
CACGGGGGCGCCGGTGGACGGCGACGCGAAGCCGCTGCGGGAGCCGACAGTCCTCCTCGCGCCCCACGTCGACGGGCGCGAGACCGACTACTTCGAGTGGCAGGGGGCGGGGCTCTACAGGCCAGGCCAGCACCGCGGCTCGATGTACGGCGGGGCGCAGGCGTTCGGCCAGCTGCACTACGGGTTCGATCTCCTGCAGCTCTTCCTCCGGCTCGATCCAGCGGAGGACCCGGCGCGCACCGCCGAGGTGGCGACTGGGCTCCGCCTCGCCTTCGTCTCCGGTGAGCGGAGCGTCGCCGTGACGCTGCCGGTGTCGCCGGACGCGCAGGCGCACGCCGGGCAGCTCGGCGACGTCCCGGTGGGGCAGGTCTGCTTCGGCGACGTGCTGGAGGCCGCCGTCCCGTTCGCTCCCCTGGGGCTCGCGCCCGGCGCCAAGGCCGCCTTCACGGTCCACGTGCTGCGCGGCGACGTGGAGGTCGAGCGGCTCCCGCGCTACGGGTTCGTCGTGTTCGAGGTGCCAGATCAGGACTTCGAGCGGACCCACTGGAGCGTGTGACGTGAGTTCTGCGAGCCCCGAGGGTGCGCGCGGAGCCCGCCCGGGCTATCCTGCGCGCCCGTGAAGAGCCGATCCGCGCTGGGCGTCCTGTTCCTCGTCGTCTTCGTCGACCTCCTGGGGTTCGGGATGGTCATCCCGACGATGCCGTACTACGCGTCCCAGCTGGGCGCGCCGGAGCGGTGGATCGGGCTGCTCGGCACGGGCTACTCGGCGATGCAGTTCTTCTTCGCGCCGGTCTGGGGGCGGGTCTCGGACCAGGTCGGGCGCCGCAAGGTCTTCCTCGTCTCCATCGCGATGACGTCGGTCGCGTTCTTCGTCTACGCGCTGGCGCCGACCTGGGGCTGGCTGCTCGCGGCGCGCCTCTTCGCGGGGTTCGCCACGGCGAACCTCGCGATCGCCCGGGCCTTCGTCGCGGACGTGACGACGCCGGAGACCCGCTCCAAGGGGATGGGGATCATCGGAGCGTCCTTCGGGCTCGGCTTCATCCTGGGGCCGTTCTTCGGCGGGGTCCTCTCCGCGCACGTCTCCCCCAGGGCGCCCGGCTTCGTCGCCGCCGCGCTCGCGGCCGTGAACCTCGTCGCGGCGTACGTCATCCTCCCCGAGCCCGAGGTCCACGCCGCCGCCGCGCGGCGCCCGCGCTTCGCCGCGCTGCGCGGGGAGATGAAGGTGGCGGGGATCCGGAGGGTGCTCGTCATCTCGCTCCTCTCGCTCCTCGCCTTCAGCGCCCTCGAGCACACCTTCTCGCTCCTCGCTAAGGCCTCCTTCGGCCTCGACCAGTCGCACGTCGGCTACCTCTTCGCGTACATCGGCGTCCTGGCCGTGGTGATCCAGGGAGGGCTCATCGGTCCGCTCACGCGGAGGTTCGGCGAGCGGCGCCTCCTCCTCGTCGGGCTCGCCCTCCAGGCGGCCGGCTTCGTCGCGATCCCGTACGCGAGCTCGGTCGGCGGCCTCCTCGCGGCCCTCGTGCCGCTCTCGCTCGGCAACGGCCTGGCGAACCCGTCCCTCGCGGCGCTCCTCTCCCGGATGGCCCACCGGGACGATCAGGGGGGGACCATGGGGATGGGCGAGTCGGCCTCGGCGCTCGGCCGGATCGTGGGGCCCGAGTCGGGTACCTGGACCTACGCCCACTTCGGCCACGCCTTCCCGTACCTCGCCGGCGGTGTTCTCATGGCGGTGGCTGCGGTGGTGGCGGCGTCCCTCGAAGGCGCCCGCACCGAGCCGGACGCAGCAACCACACCGCGAGGAGCGTGAGCGATGCCCGAGCTGCGCAGGGACCCGATCGTCGGGCGCTGGGTCATCATCGCGACGGAGCGCGCGCACAGGCCGTCGGACCTGTTCCACTTCCACGAGAGCGCGCAGGGCGGGATGTGCCCGTTCTGCCCGGGCAACGAGGAGAAGACGCCGCGCGAGGTCTACGTCTCCGGGCGCTCGCCCGCGGCGGCGCCCAACGGCCCGGGCTGGAAGGTGCGCGTCATCCCCAACCGCTACCCGGCGCTCAAGATCGAGGGGGACCTCGACCGGGCCGCGGAGGGGATCTACGACCGCATGAACGGGGTCGGTGCGCACGAGGTGGTCGTGGAGACCCCCGACCACGCGCGGCGGCTCAAGGACCTCTCCGACGCGGAGATCACCGACATCCTGGGCGCCTTCAAGGCGCGGGTCCTCGACCTCCGGAACGACCTCCGCTTCCGCTACATCCTGCTCTTCAAGAACCAGGGCGCGGCCGCCGGCGCCTCGCTGGAGCACAGCCACAGCCAGCTCATCGCGCTCCCCATCACGCCGCGCCAGGTGCAGGAGGAGATCGAGGGCGCGCGCCGGCACTTCGAGCACCGCGAGCGCTGCATCTTCTGCGACATCGTCATGCAGGAGCGGAAGGACCGCTCGCGGCTCGTGTACGAGAACGACGACTTCGTCGTCTTCGCGCCCTGGGCCCCGCGCAGCCCGTTCGAGACCTGGATCGTGCCGAAGCGGCACGAGTCCAACTTCGAGGGGGAGTCGCGCGAGCGGCTCGCGTCCTGCGCGCAGGCGATGCGGACCACCGTGCGCCGGATCGCGGCGGCGCTGGGCGATCCTCCGTTCAACTTCATGGTCCACTCCAACCCGCTCCGCGACGCGCCGAGCCCCAGCTACCACTGGCACATCGAGGTGATGCCCGCGCTCACGCAGGTGGCCGGGTTCGAGTGGGGCTCCGGCTTCCACATCAACCCCGTCCCCCCGGAGGAGGCGGCGGAGTTCCTGCGCAAGGTGCAGGCGTAGGCTCCGCGGATGGAGGTCCTCTTCGTCGCGTCGGAGGTGGCGCCATACTCGAAGACGGGCGGCCTCGGCGACGTGGCGGGGGCGCTGCCGCGGGCGCTCGCCGCGCGCGGGCACGCGGTGGCCGTCGTGACGCCCCGCTACGGCTTCATCGACCCGGTGAAGCACGGGCTGGAGCCGCTGCACAAAGCGATCCGCGTCCGCGGTGAGCGGACGTCGGTCTGGGTGAAGCGCGGCAAGGTCCCGGTCTACTTCATCGAGCACGAGCGCTGGTTCGGCTCCCGCCGCGGCCTCTACGGCGAGCTGGGGCGTGACTACGAGGACAACGCGGAGCGGTTCGCCTTCCTGGCGCGGGCCGCGCTGGCCCTGCCGTCCGGGGTCGGGCTCCGGCCGCGGATCGTCCACGCCAACGACTGGCAGACCGGGCTCGTGCCGTGGGTGCTCAAGCGCGAGCACGCAGGGGATCCGCTGCTGCAAGGGGTGAAGTCGGTCTTCACCATCCACAACCTGTCCTACCAGGGGGTCTTCCCGAAGGAGGTGCTGCCGCAGCTCGGCCTGCCCTGGGAGCTCTTCAGGTTCGACGCGGCGGAGTTCCACGACAGGCTCAACTTCATGAAGGCCGGGATCACCTTCGCCGATCGGCTCACCACCGTGTCGCCCACCTACGCGCGCGAGATCCTCACGCCCCTCGCGGGATGGGGGCTCGACGGGCTCCTCCGCCACAGGGCGCGGGACCTGACCGGGATCCTGAACGGCATCGACGTCCACGCGTGGGACCCCGCGCACGACCCGCACCTGCCGGCGCACTACTCACCGCACCGGATGGCCGGGAAGGGGAGCTGCAAGGCGGCCCTGCAGCGTGAGCTGGGGCTGCCGGTCCGCGACGACGTCCCGCTGATCGGGATGGTGGGGCGGCTCGTCGAGCAGAAGGGGCTCGACCTCGTCGTCCCGTCCCTCGCGCAGCTCCTCTCCCTGGACGTGCAGGTCGCGGTGCTCGGCACCGGCCGCCCCGACTTCGAGCAGGCGTTCGCGGCCGCGGCCGCGGCGCGGCCGGAGCGGATCGCGGCGCGCATCGGCTTCGACGAGCGGACCGCGCACCGGATCGAGGCGGGCGCCGATCTCTTCCTCATGCCGTCGCAGTTCGAGCCGTGCGGGCTGAACCAGCTCTACTCCCTCCGCTACGGGACCGTGCCGGTCGTGCGAGCGGTGGGGGGGCTGGAGGACACGGTCGAGGACTACGACGGGTGGAGGCGCGGGACGGGCTTCAAGTTCCGGGAGTACGACGCGCGCTCACTGCTCACCGCGCTCCGGCGCGCCGTGGAGGCGTGGCGGGACGCCCGCGCCTGGCGCGCGATCGTCGCGCGAGGGATGGCGCAGGACTTCTCCTGGGACCGGAGCGCGGAGCGGTACGAGGCGCTCTACCAGGCGCTCGCGGGGTGACGCTCAGCCGGCGACCGCCGGCGCCCGGGCGGGCTCCAGCGTGGACGAGATCGCGGCGCGCAGCACGCTCACGCCGCACGGCTTCTCGATGACGCGGCCAGGGCGCGCTGCGAGGAACTCCGCCACGGCGGCGTTGGTGGCCCCTCCCGTCACGAAGAGGGTGCGCGCGGCCAGGGCCGGCGCGCTCTTCGTGAGGAGCGCGTGGAGCTCCATGCCGGAGAGGCGCGGCATGACGACGTCGGTGAGCAGCAGATCGAAGTGCTCGCCCGCCTCGACGCGCCGCAGCGCGTCGAACGGATCGCTGGTCGTGACGACGTCATGCTCGGCGCCGAGCATCCGCTCGACGGCCCTGCAGAACGCCTCCTCGTCGTCGACGACCAGGAGCCGCGCGCGGCGGGTCGCGACGGCCTCCGCGGCGGCCGCCGGGATCGGCTCGGCCTCCTTCGAGGCGGGCAGGAAGACCCGGAAGATCGAGCCGCGGCCAGGGGCGCTCTCCACCTCGATGTCTCCCCCGAGGTCCGTGATGATGCCATGGCAGATGGCGAGGCCGAGCCCGGTGCCGATCCCCACCGGCTTGGTGGTGAAGAACGGGTCGAAGATCTGCTTCTGATCCGCGAGCGGGATCCCGCACCCGGAGTCCTGCACGGCGATCACCACGCGACCGGACGAGTCCACCCGGCTCGAGACGGTGAGCCGGTTCTCCTCGGGGTGCCCCTCCGCGATCGACTGCGCGGCGTTCACCAGCAGGTTCAGGAAGACCTGCGCGAGGCGCGACTCGTTCGCGACGACGGTCGGGACGTCCGCGAGGTCGAGCTGCAGCCGCGCGCGCCGCCGGATCTCGGGGCCGGCGAGGTTGACGGCGCTCTGGAGGACGCGCGGGACGCTCGTCGGGCGCCGCTCGTCCTTGTCGGCGCGCGAGAAGAGCTTCAGGTCGCGCACGATGTCGCGCACGCGCGCGGCCCCAACGGACGCCTCCTCGAGCGCCTCGACGCTGTTCTGGACGAGCCGGCCGGCATCGGCCGGCGTCGATCCAGCGCGCGCGAGCGCGCCGCCGAGGGACCTGAGCTCCTCCAGCGCGTGCTCGACGTTGCCGAGCACGTAGGCGAGCGGGTTGTTGATCTCGTGCGCCACGCCCGCCGCGAGCGTCCCCACCGACGCGAGCCGGTCCGCCATCTGGAGCCGCGCCTGCATCCGCCGCCGCTCGGTGATGTCCGAGCAGGTCCCGATGATCCTCGTGGCGTGCCCTTGCGGGTCCCGGGTGACGGCGCGCGCGCGACCTGCGGTCCACCTCCACTCGCCGTTTCCATAGAGCGCGCGGTGCTCGATCTCGAAGGTGTCCCGCTTGCCCTCCATCAGCTCACCGAGGAGCTTCCCGAAGGCGGGGGCGTCCTCCGGGTGCATGTAGGGCCCCAGCTCGTGGCCACAGCGCGGGGTGCGCTCCTCCGGGAAGCCGTACGCCTTCGCCCAGCCCGGGTGGTAGATGGTGTCCTTCACGACGTCCCAGTCCCAGACGACGTCGGTGGTCGCCTCGAGGGCGAGCCGAAGCCGCTCCTCCGAGACCCGCAAGGCGTGCTGCGCCTCGTCGAACGCGCGGGCGCGGCGCCGGCGGGAGACCAATATCCCCGCGACGTGAGCGCCGAGGACGGCCAGTGCGCCGACCCCCACTGCGATCGACGCCCAGCTCATGTCGAGACCGCCCGCCATTGTCACCTCGATCGCAGCGCGCCCCCCAGCGCAGCCACGTGCATGTTAACGCATGGGCGCAGTAAGGGAACGTACCTACAGTCCGGGGCGCACCGCAGACGCCCAGGCGAATGGGGGTGCGCGTCAGCGCGCGGTCGGACCGCCGACCCGCAGGAGCTCGTCGCAGCCCCCCTCCTCGTCCTCCGCGTCGAGCCAGGGATCGGCGCCGGTGGCCTGCGCCGTCTTCTCCGCGAGCGCGCGGTCGAGGAGATGTGACGGGACGACGTGGCCGAGCGCGTGGAGCAGGTTCCCCTTCACGGCGGGATGCTCCGCCGAGAGCTCGCCGATGAGCCGCTTCACCCGGCGCCGCCGGAGGTTGGGCTGCGAGCCGCAGAGGTCGCAGGGGACGATCGGGAACTTCATCGCGGCTGCGAAGGCGGCGATGTCCTCCTCCGCGGCGTAGCAGAGCGGCCGGATGACGACGTTCCGCCCGTCGAGCGAGCGGAGCCGCGGCGGCATCGTCTTGAGCGCGCCTGAGTAGAGCGCCGACAGGAGGAGCGTCTCGATCAGGTCGTCGCGGTGGTGGCCGAGGGCGATCTTGGTGCAGCCCATCTCGACGGCGGCGTTGTAGAGGACCCCTCGGCGCAGGCGCGAGCAGAGGGAGCAGGTGGTCCTCCCCTCTGGCACGAGCCGCTTCACCACTGAGTAGGTGTCCCGCGAGAGCATCCGGTAGGGGACGCCAACCCGCTGGAAGTGCTCCTCGATGACGTGCGCCGGGAAGCCGGGCTGCCCCTGGTCGAGGTTGACCGCGACCAGGTCGAAGTCGACGGGCGCGCGCTCGCGCAGCTTCATCAGGACGTGGAGCAGCGCGTAGCTGTCCTTGCCGCCGGAGACGGCGACCATGATCCGGTCTCCCCCGGCGACGAGGTCGAAGTCGTGGATGGCGCTGCCGGCGGCGTGGAGGAGCCGGCGCTCGAGTCGGGTCACGTCCTGCATCGGCGCGGGATCTACCACCGCGGGGCGCAAAGCGCATCCCGTGGAGGGAGCGTCGCTAGCGACGCCTGGTCGCCCGCTTCGCCGCCTGGAAGGTGATGTTGGCGGAGCTGTCCCTCCGGAGATCGACCTCGAACTTGATGGGCTGGTAGCCGTCGAGCGCGACCTGGATCCAGGCGCTGGCCGCCTTGCGCGGTACGTTCAGGCGCACCGGCGTCCTGCCCAGCCGCTCACCCGTGTCGAGCCGCGTGACGCGCGCGCCGGGAGGGCTCGAGCGGACCGCCAGCT
>JBAVTL010000044.1:0-8008 GCA_049696175.1 Anaeromyxobacteraceae bacterium | reverse complement strand
GGGTGGCGCCACGCGCGCGCGGCGACGGACCTGCCGCGGCGGGCGCCGTTCGCACCAGCCTCCATGCCGACCTCTACGGCCGCGTCGCGCCGCAGGGGCTCTTCCTCGCGGCCGGCCTCCAGCGCCGCTGGATGGCGGCGGACGCCGACTCGCCGCTCCTCCGGGGGCGCTACGCGCAGCTCGGGATCTGGGCCGGGTCGAGCCCGTCGCTCGCGCAGGGCACCGCCGCCGCCGAGTGGGTGCCGATCGCGCCGCTCCAGCTCCGGGTCCAGTACGACGCCATCGCCTACTACGGCGCCTTCGGCTCCCTGCTCACCTTCCCCACTGCCGCGTCCTCCTTCGGCCCGGCCGCGCTCCGCGAGCGCGCTGGCACCGAGCGGACGGGCGTCGCCCATCGGCTCCAGGCGGCGCCGACCCTGCGCGCGCGCGTGGGCCGGGTCATCCTGCGGAACCAGGCCGAGCTCTCCTGGTACGCGCTCCCGACGAGCGGCGCGTGGAGCTACGAGGCCGAGTACGACACCCTCCTCGCCTCGCGCGACCTCGTCCTCTTCGACCGGCTGGCCGCGTTCTTCGAGGCGTGGCGCGGTGCGGGCGAGGCGACGCTGCTCGCGGGGCCGGCGTACGAGATCACGCACGCGGGGAAGGCCGACCTGACGCGGCAGCGGATCGAGGCGTTGCTCTTCTGGTCGCCGGCCGACCGGTGGGGCGCCCTCGCGCGCCCCCGCCTCAGCGCCCTCGTCGGCCTGAACCTTCGCGACCGCAACCGTCAGGGCGAGCCCTTCGCCGGGCTCGGCGTCGGGGCCGACCTCGACCTCTGACGGACGCGCTCAGGGCGCGCGACGCGACCATGCCCTGCCGCCCGACTCCTAGATGGGCCCCTCGTTCTTCTGTCCCAGGATGACGTCCTTGAGCCTCATCGCCACCGCGTACGGCTTCCTCTGATGCGAGCAGGTGGTGATCCAGTCGTCGGCATCGGGGGCGAAGCGCAGCGCGCAGCCGTCGACCTTCGCCAGGAGGTTGTCCAGTTCGACGACCGCCTCCGCGTAGTCGCTCCCCTTGACGAGGTTCCCGATGGACGCGAGCTTCTTCCGGAGCGCCACGCGCATGTTGACGTTCTTGAAGCCGTCGTCCGGGACGGCGACCACCGCGGCGTCGGCCGCCGCGAGGCCGTCGGCGATCGCGGGCGCGAAGCTCGAGGTGAGCAGGTACGCCGCGTCACCCTCCGTGGTGAGGAGAGACACCCCGCGGCCGTTCGAGGCGAGCGCCGTGGCCGTGCCGGGTACGGTCAGCTCGGGCACGGGCACCGAGAAGCACGCCCACGCGTAGAGGCAGCTCTGGCGGGTCTCCGCGAAGCCTCCGGAGACGGAAAGCCTCACGCCGAGCGTGGCTCCGCCCTCGCTCCAGGTGACGAGGTGATCCGTGCCCTCCCAAGCCGCGAGCGGCGCCGTGCCCGCGGTCGAGAACCGGATGAGGCTCCCCGACGGCCCTTCGAGGAGGTGCCCGAAGACTCCCCCCCCCCACCCCGAGTTGAACAGCCAGGCCGGATCGTCCACCGCGAAGGCGACGAGCGCCGACGCGTCGGCCACGCTGACGGCGGGCGAGTGAAAGAACACGCCGAACTCGTAGAGGCCCCACCCCATGCTCTGGACGGCGGACGTCATGGCGCGTCCCCCGCTCGCGACGACGGCCATGACCGTGCGTTCGACGACGAGCCTGAAGGGCTCGAGCCAGAGCCCCGAGGCCGGCCACACGACCGTCCCGGCGGGATCGAGCAGCTCGCCGGCGCCGGTCACCCGCGCGGTGTAGACGACGCCCGTTTGAGCGTAGTAGAGGCGCTCGATCCAGTAGACGACGAAGGTTGTTCCGTCGAATCCGACATCGGGAAGGTACCGCGCGGCCCGCGGGAAGAGGCCGTCGAACGGCACCAGGTCGCGCGACACGACGAAGCCGCCTGGATCGAGGCACGACCCACCGGGCGTGATCCGCGCCGCATAGATGTCGTGCCGATCGCGGGTCTCCGCCCAGACGAGCAGGAACTGCGAGCCGTCGGACGCGAGCCGGACGCCGGACGGCGTGCCGACGGTCGTCACCAGCTCGTGCGCCTCGACGAGCCCGCTCGCGGCCTCCACGCGCGCCCCGCAGATGGCGCTGCCGCAGGTCCACACGGCGAGGAAGGCGCCGCTCCCGTCGTAGGCCACCGCCTGGGCGGTGCCGGGGAGTCCGAGCTCCGGCCCCAGGAGGATTGGATCGAGCGCCGCCGTACGCGTCGTCGCGAGGAGGGAGGACGTGAGGAGCAGCGCGGGCGCGAGCCAGTGCCGAGCGGTCATGACGCAGTCCCGGGTGCGCGGCGAGTGACGCTCGCGCGCCTAGACGCTAAGCACTCGCGAGGCCCCCGTCATCACTCGGGGTGTGTCCCCTCGTTAGAGGAGCCGGCGCTCAGTGGCGCAGCGGCGGCGAGCCGGCGGCGCGGCGGATCCGCTCGAGGATCTCGTCCATCCCGACGCTCTTTGGGATGTACCCCTGCGCGCCCGTCAGCTCCGACTCCCACTCGAAGCCGTACGCGGAGAGGATGAGGACCGGGATGGCGCTCCACCGGGTGTCCTGGCGCATCCGCTCCATCACGCCCCAGCCGTCCAGGACCGGCATCTTGAGGTCGAGCAGGACGATCCCCGGCACCTCGTCGGCGATCCGCTTCAGGGCCTCCTCGCCGTTGCCGGCCTGCTGGACCGGATAGCCGGCCTCGGAGAGGACCTCGCAGAGCGCGTCGCGGAAGTCGGCGTCGTCGTCGACGACGAGGATGTACTGGCCGGGGGTCATGGCGAGGGGGGCGTCCGGAGGGTCGTTGCGATCTCCGCGGCGACGCGGCGGGCGTCGTCGAGGCGATCTGGGGGGAGCGAGACGGCGCCGACGACGGGGTGACCGCCTCCGCCGTAGCGCTCGCAGAGCTTCGAGATGTCGTGCGGGCGGGGTGGCCGCGCCCAGGGGTTGGAGCCGACGCTCACCTTGCTCCGCTTCGCGTCGCGCGTGACGACCACCGTGTAGGCCGCCTGCGGGAAGAGGAAGTAGGAGAGGAACTTGTTGGCCGATTCGATCCCGGTCTCGGAGAGGTCGAACGCGACCACGCCGCCGTCGAGGGTCGCGAGCGCGCGGACGACGTCGAGCGCGCGGTGGTGGCGCTCCAGGATCGGGGCGAGCGGACCGGCCGCCCATGGCGCGGCGGCGATCTCGGCGAGCGGGCGCGCGGCGGCCATCGCCTCGATGATCCTGGTGGGGACCGCCGGGTCCCGCGTCGCCTCGAGCAGCGTCATGATCTTCAGCGCCGGCTCGGCGAGCTGGACGGCCTGCGACGGCGACTCGAACGCGGCGGCGTCGATGACGTCGGACCAGCGGACCAGCTCCTCGAGCCCATCGCCCCGCCAGCCGAGGCGCGCGTCGAGCGTCCGCGCGATGAACCCCGCGCAGCTCGGGGCCTTCGGGTCCCAGAACTTCTGCCCGCTGCGATCGCGCTCGAAGGCGGCGCGGTCCTCCGGCGTGGGGAAGGCGCTCGCGTGGTGGTCGAACCACCACTGGAGCCGCGGCGACGCGGAGTAGCGGAAGTCCACGCACGCGTTGACGTCGCCAGCGAAGGCGTCGGCGGCGAAGGGGTTCCCCTGGCCGTGGGCCAGTGGGACGTAGCGGACGCCCGAGATCCCACCGCGCTCGCGGAGGAAGCGGGAGACGAGCGCCGCGGAGGCGCAGCCGTCGAAGCAGTTGCCGTGGTACTGGACCTCGAGTTGCATCGGGGCGCGGATTCTCGGGTTCGCGGGGGGTGGCGTCAATGTCGGCGTCGTCCCCCACCCCTCCGGGGGCGGAAATTCGTGGCCCGCGAGGCGCGAAGCCACCTACACTCGACAGCTTGGAGGTGGCCTGCTTGCGCCGAACCCTCGTCGTCTCACTCGCCGTCCTAGCGCTGGCGGGCTGCCATCTGGTCCGGTACGACACCGGGCTCCCGGCGAGCCAGCGCGTGGTCACCGTCCCCCTCAACTTCTACCTCTGGGGGCTCGTGGGGGAGCGCGTGGTCGATCTCGACGCCGCCTGCCCCGAGGGCGCCGCGCGCTGGCAGAACCAGGCCACCTTCGGCGACGCCGTCATCGACGTGGTCACCGTGGGGCTCTGGTCGCCGCGCACCGTCAAGATCGAGTGCGCGGAAGGAAGGGTCCGATGACGCGGTCGATCCAGGCCGCGACCGCGGCGCTCCTGCTCCTCGCCGGCGCGGGCTGCTACACCATCCGCTACGAGCGGCGCGGCGTGGCGGAGGCCGGCGCGCCGCGCGAGCAGTGGCACCACGCCTTCGTCGGCGGGGTGGTGACGGCGAAGTCCGCCGTGGACCTCTCCGCCGCCTGCCCGGCCGGCGTGATCTCGGTGGAGAACGAGATCAGCTTCGTGAACGCGCTCGCCCAGGGCGTCACGATGGGTGGCGTGCTCGCGGTGGTCCACGCGCCCCTATGGGAGCCGACGACGGTCCGCGTCGTCTGCGCTAAGGAGGGCTTCACGGCCGGCGGCGCCGCGCGGAAGCTCAAGATCGCCCTGCTGCGCCTCACGGCGCTCGGCGACGTCGACCCGAAGACTGCGGCGCTCCTCGGCGAGGCGCTCGCCGGCGAGCTGCGGAAGCGGGCCGGCGTCTCGGTCATGGCGGAGTCGGACATCGCGGCGCTGCTCGGCCTGGAGAAGACGAAGGCGATGCTCGGGTGCAGCGACGCCGGCTGCATCGCGGAGGTGGGCGGCGCGCTCGGCGCCGATCGGGTCGTCCACGGCTCCATCGGCCGCGTAGGCACCTCGCTCCTCGTCAACCTGACCTCACTCGATCCCCGGAAGGCGGCACAGGCCGCGTCGGTCTCGGAGCGGCTCAGGGGGGCGAGCGACGAGGCCTTCCTCGACGCGCTGCCGCGGATCGTCGACGGCCTGATCGCGGAGCCGAAGCAGGGGCCGAAGTAGGGAAGGGGTCCACGCGCTCGGCGCGGGTTGGCCATCCCCTCCCGCCCGGGTAGACTGCGCCGCGATGGACGCCATCCGCGTCGGGGCACTCCTCGACGACAAGAAGTTCGATCTCCGCCTGGCCCTGGTCTCGGGCAAGCAGGGGCTGTCGCGCCGGATCACCTCCACGCGCATCCAGAAGCCGGGGCTGGTGCTGGCCGGCTTCACCGATTACCTGCACAAGGAGCGGATCCAGGTCTTCGGCAACACGGAGATGAGCTACCTACGGACGCTCCCCAGGGAGCGCGCGGCGGAGGTGCTCGGCCACTTCCTCGCGCAGGACGTCTCGTGCCTGGTCGTCACGAAGGACCTCGATCCGACCCCCGAGATCGTGCAGGCGTCCGAGAAGCACGGCGTGCCGGTCCTCAAGACGTCCCACCTCTCCAGCAACTTCATCGAGGCGGTGCAGGGCTACCTCGAGGACGTGCTCTCGCCCTCCACGTCGATGCACGGCGTGCTGCTCGACGTGTTCGGCGTCGGGATCCTGCTCCTCGGCAAGTCGGGGATCGGCAAGAGCGAGATCGCGCTCGACCTGATCATGCGCGGCCACCGGCTCGTCGCCGACGACATCGTGGACGTGAAGCGGAAGGGGCAGGAGTCGATCTTCGGGATGGGCTCCGAGATCATCAAGTATCACATGGAGATCCGCGGCCTCGGCATCATCAACATCAAGGATCTCTTCGGCGTCTCCGCCATCCGCGAGCGGAAGAAGATCGAGATCGTCCTCGAGCTGGTCGACTGGGACCCGACGGTCGAGTATGACCGGCTCGGCGTGGAGGACCGCAAGTACCGGGTGCTCGACGTGGAGATCCCGATGCTCGTCGTCCCGGTCCGGCCCGGCCGGAACATGACGACCATCATCGAGGTCGCCGCCCGTAACCACCTCCTCAAGCTCCAGGGACACCACTCCGCGCGGGAGTTCCAGGAGCGGCTGAATCGCGCGATCGCCCTCGCACCCGGGGCTCGCCCCGGCGGGCTCGACGTCGAATGACCGAGAACATCCATCGCAGCGGCGCGACCAAGGTCGCGATCCTCACGGGGCTCTCCGGCTCCGGGAAGTCCACCGCCCTGCGCGCCCTCGAGGACGCCGGGTTCTACTGCGTGGACAACCTCCCGATCGTCCTGCTCGAGACGCTGATCGACCTCTCCTGCCACACCGCAGGCGAGGTCTCCCGGATCGCGGCGGTGGTCGACGCTCGCGAAGGGCGCTTCCTCGCCGAGACGCAGCGCGTGGTCCATGAGCTCAGGGAGCGGGGGATCGAGGTCGAGGTCGTCTACTTCGACGCCGCCGACGACGTGCTCGTCCACCGCTACTCGGAGACGCGGCGGCGCCACCCGCTCGCCGGGGAGGGAGGCACGGTCCCAGACGGGATCGCGGCCGAGCGGCGCGCGCTGGTCGCGCTGCGCGACGTCGCCGACGAGGTGGTGGACACCACCGGCTGGACGGTCCACGAGCTGAAGCGGTTCGTGCAGCGCCGCTTCATCGGCGGTGAGAAGGGGCAGCTCGGCGTCACCCTCGTCTCCTTCGGCTTCCGCGGCGGCCTGCCGACGCACGCCGATCTGGTGTTCGACGTCCGCTTCCTGCCGAACCCGTTCTTCGTCCCGGAGCTCAAGCCCTTCCCCGGGACCGACCCGCGCGTGGCCTCCTTCGTGCTCGACAAGCCCGAGGCGAAGGAGTTCCTCGACCGGATCTCCGACCTGCTCGCCTTCCTCCTCCCGCGGTACCGCGAGGAGGGGAAGAGCTACCTCACCGTCGCCATCGGCTGCACCGGCGGGAAGCACCGCTCGGTGGCGCTGGCGACGGCGCTGGCGGCCCGGCTGGAGGGCTCGGGCCAGCCGGTCCGGCTCTGGCACCGGGACGTCGAGAAGGAGTAGCGGATGGTCGGGGTCGTCGTCGCCAGCCACGGAAAGCTCGCCGAGGAGCTGCTGCGGACCGCCGAGGGGATCGTCGGCAGGCTGGAGCGGTGCGTCGCGGTGACCGTGGACGCGCAGGTCTCGATGGAGGAGGCGCGCGCCCGGCTTCAGCGGGCGATCGCGGACGTGGACGAGGGGGAGGGGGCGCTCATCCTCACCGACATGTTCGGCGGCACGCCCTCCAACATCGCGCTCACGTTCCTCGAGTCGAAGGTCGAGGTGGTGACCGGCGTGAACCTCCCGATGGTCGTGAAGCTCTCCACCCTGCGCGCCGAGAAGAAGCCGCTCGCGACGCTCGCCGAGGCGATCGCTGCCTACGGCGGCAAGAACATCACCCTCGCGAGCGAGCTGCTGCGCACCCGGCTCCGCCCGTGATCCTCCTCGTCCGCGTAGACAACCGCCTGATCCACGGCCAGATCCTGGAGACGTGGGTCCCGCGCCTGGCGGCGACGGAGATCGTGGTCGCCGACGACGACGCGGCCGCGAGCCCGCTGGCGCGGGCGGCGTTGACGCTCTGCGTCCCCCCGGGGCTCTCCGTCCGCATAGAGAAGATCGCCGCCGTGGGGTGGGAGGGGCTCGCCGCCTCGAGCGCCCGGACCCTGGTCCTCCTCCGCGACGTCGAAGGGCTGGTGCAGGCGCGGTCCTCCGGCCTCGCGCCGGCGATGACCCCCACGGTGAACCTGGGAAACATCCACTTCGCCCCGGACCGCAGGTCGGTGACCGCCTCGATCTTCCTCTCTCGGCCGGAGCTCGACGCCCTGCGCTCCCTGGATCGCGACGGCTTCCACGTCGAGGCCCGCCCCATCCCGACGGAGCCCCCGCTCGGGCTCGGCGAGATCGAGCGGCGCTTCTCGGCCGCCGGGTAGGCTCCACGCTGCACGCCCCGCGGCGTTGGGATAAGCTCCCGGTGCTTGAGCTACCTCGCCGTAGGACTCATCGCGGGCTTCGCCGCCGTGGAGCGGAAGGGCTTTCTCCAGGCGATGATCTCGCGCCCCATCGCGATCGCGCCGCTGGCCGGGCTCGCCCTCGGCGACGTGCAGGGCGGGCTCGTCGTCGGCGCGGCGCTCGAGCTGCTCTGGCT
>JBAVTL010000043.1:0-2451 GCA_049696175.1 Anaeromyxobacteraceae bacterium | reverse complement strand
GCGTGCCGCGGAGGCCGTCGATCCGCTCGACCTGCGGCTCGCGTCGCTGGAGCGGGAGGTCGAGCGCCGCCGCCGCGGCTAGGTTCGCGCACGGGTGATCGGAGCCCTCGTTCCCGCGCCGCGGGAGCGGGGGCTTCCGGCGTCACTCCCGGAAGTTCTGGAAGAGCAGCGGGACTCCCAGCTTCCCTTCGCGGATCGCCTGCATGGCCGCCTGGAGGTCGTCGCGCTGCTTCGCGCTGACGCGGACCGCCTCGCCCTGGATCGCCGCCTGGACCTTGAGGCCGGTCCCCTTCAGGAGCGCCACGATCTTCTTGGCGTCGTCCTGCTTCAGGCCGCGCTTCAGCTTCACGAGCTGGCGCACGTGGGCGCCGGACGCCGGCTCCACCTTCTGCGGATCGAGCCCCTCGAGCGGGACCCCGCGCTTCGCCAGCTTCTCCATCAGGACCCCGAGCGCCGCCTCCGCGCGCCCCTCCGAGTTGGCCTTGACGACGAAGTTGAGGTCCTTGTCCCGCTCGATGTCGGTGCTCGTCCCCTTGAAGTCGAAGCGCTGCAGCAGCTCCTTGCGCGCCTGGTTGAAGGCGTTCTCGACCTCGTTCATGTTCAGCTCGCTCACGACGTCGAAGCTCGGCATCCCGTCACTCCTCCTGGATCACAGCTCCAGCACGATGGGGAGCACCGTCGGGCGCTTCCCGGTCTCACGGCGGAACCAGCGCCGGATGGCGAGCCGGAGGGCCTCCTGCGCCTCCTCCGTCGCGCCGCGCGCCGCCGGCGTCAGCTCCTCGAAGGCCCGTAGCGCCTCGCCCCGGACCTGCTCCTCCGCCCCCTCGAACCCGGCCACCCCGACCGCGAAGAGGTCGGGGCCGCGCACCGCGGCGCCGGAGGCCTTCTCCACGGCGAGGACGGCGATCACGAGCCCGGCCTCGGCGAGGAGCCGCCGATCCCTTACCACGAGCGCGCCGACCTCGCCGGCGCCGAGGCTGTCGCGATCGACGTAGACGCGCCCGGTGGGGATCGGCCGCGCGAGCACGCGCGCCCCGTCGTCGGAGAGCTCCAGCACCTGCCCGTCCAGCAGGAGGTGCACGCGCTCCGGCGGGAGCCCCTCCGCCGCGGCGTGGGCCGCGTGGCGGTGGAGCTGGCGGTACTCGCCGTGGACCGGCACGAACTGCTCGGGCCGCACCAGCCGGATCACCTCCCGGAGCTCGTCCTCGTGCGCGTGACCGCTCGCGTGGACGCGGGCGCCGTCGTAGAGCACCTCGACGCCGAGCCGGAGGAGATCGTTCACCACCTGGCCGGTCGCGATCTCGTTCCCCGGGATCGAGCGCGAGGAGAGGATGACGAGGTCGCCGGGGGCGATCCGGAGGTCGGGGTGCTCGCCGCGCGAGAGGCGCGCCAGCGCCGACCGTGGCTCCCCCTGCGTGCCCGTGGTGATCACGCAGAGCTCGCGCGGCGGCAGCTCGCGCGCCTCGGGGAAGCCCACGGGCTGCCACGGCGCCAGCGTGAGCATCCCGAACTCGCGGGCGATGCCGCAGTTCGTCTCCATGGAGCGGCCGAGGAACGCCACGCGGCGCCCCTCCGCGCGGGCGACGTCCACGATCTGCTGCATCCGGTGGATGTTCGACGCGAAGCAGGCGACGACGACGCGCCCGTTCGTCGTCTCGAACGCCTCCTCGAGCGCGGGGCGCACGTCCGACTCCGAGCGGGAGCGGCCGCGCTTCTCCGCGTTGGTCGAGTCGGAGAGGAGGAGCCGCACGCCGCGCCGGCCCAGGTCCCGGAGCCGCGCCAGGTCGGGAGGAGGGCCCGCGACCGGGCGCGGGTCGAGCTTGAAGTCTCCGGAGTGGAGGATCGTCCCCTGGGGCGTGTCGATGGCGAGCGCGCAGGCCTCGGGGATGGAGTGGGTCATCGCGATCCACTCCGCGACGAAGGGCGATCCGTCGCCGGCCTCCCGCACGTCTCCGGGCACCACCTTGCGGAGGTCGGCGTCGAGCCCGGCCTCCTCGAGCCGGCGCCGGACCATCGCCAGCGTGAAGCGGGTGCCGTAGACGGGCGCCTTCACCGCCGCGAGGAGCAGCGCGAGCGCGCCGACGTGATCCTCGTGGCCGTGGGTCAGGAAGATCGCGCCCACCTGCGCGCTCCTGTCGGCGAGCCAGCGGATGTCCGGCGCGATCAGGTCCACGCCGATCGGCTCGTTGGGGAAGAGGATGCCGCAGTCGACGACCGCGAGCCGTCCCTCGCACTCGAGGACTGTGCAGTTCATCCCGACTTCGCCGAGCCCGCCCAGGGCGAAGATGCGTACCGGTGGCGACATCGCCCCACTCTAACCCGGCTGGGCGTCGTGGTAGCCTCCCCGCCCTCCCGTGCACCCGCTCCGCCTCGCCACACTCATCGCGCTCGTCGTCTCGAGCACCGCCTCCGCGCAGCCCGAGCACCCGCCACGCCTCCCCCCGCCGGGCC
>JBAVTL010000042.1:0-5857 GCA_049696175.1 Anaeromyxobacteraceae bacterium | reverse complement strand
GGTGACGACGGCGCAGCGCCCTTCGAAGCGCCGCGCCCCGGTCACGGCGCGTCCGCCGAGAAGGCCTGAAGCCCGGTCTGCGCGCGGCCGAGGATCAGGGCGTGGACGTCGTGGGTGCCCTCGTAGGTGTTCACCGCCTCGAGGTTCATGACGTGCCGGATGACGTGGAACTCGTCGGAGATGCCGTTCCCGCCGTGCATGTCGCGGGCGACGCGGGCGATGTCGAGCGCCTTGCCGGCGTTGTTCCGCTTGATCATCGAGACCATCTCGGGCGCCGCGCGGTGCTCGTCCATGAGGCGCCCCACGCGCAGGCAGGCCTGGAGGCCGAGGGTGATCTCGGTCTGCATGTTGGCGAGCTTCAGCTGGACGAGCTGGGTGGCGGCGAGGGGCCGGCCGAACTGCTTCCGGTCGAGGGTGTACTGGCGCGCGGCGTGCCAGCAGAACTCGGCGGCGCCCATCACGCCCCAGGCGATGCCGAAGCGGGCGCGCGTGAGGCAGCTGAGCGGCCCCCGCATCCCGATCACGCCCGGCAGGAGCTGGGCGTCGGGCACCGGCACGTCGTCCATGACGATCTCGCCGGTGATCGACGCGCGGAGGCTGAACTTGCCGTGGATCTTCGGGGCGGTGAGCCCCTTCATCCCCTTCTCCAGGATGAAGCCGCGCACCTTCCCGTCCTCGCCCTTGGCCCAGACGACGAAGACGTCGGCGATCGGCGAGTTGGTGATCCAGGTCTTCGAGCCGTTGAGGACCCAGCCGCCGGGGACCTTCTTCGCCCGCGTCTTCATGCTGGCGGGGTCCGAGCCGGCGTCGGGCTCCGTGAGGCCGAAGCAGCCGACGAGCTCGCCGGTCGCGAGGCGCGGCAGGTACTTCTGCCGCTGCTCCTCGCTGCCGAACTCGTGGATCGGGAACATGACGAGGCTCGACTGGACGCTGGCGGCGGAGCGGTAGCCGGAGTCCACCCGCTCGATCTCCCGGGCGATGAGGCCGTAGGAGACGTAGTTGGCGCCGGCGCAGCCGTAGCCGTCGATCGTGGGGCCGAGCATCCCGAGCGCGCCGAGCTCGTTCATGATCTCGCGATCGAACCGCTCCTCGCGGTTCGCGGTCAGCGCGCGGGGCATGAGCTTCTCGCGGCAGTAGTCGCGGGCGGAGTCGCGGATCATCCGCTCGTCCTCGGTGAGCTGCTCGTCGAGCTGCAGGGCGTCGTCCCAGCGGAACGCGGCGTCGGTCTTGGACATCGGCTCGTCCTCTCGGTGTCGGGGTGTCGGGTTCGCTACTTCGCGCCCTTCGCGAGCTGCGCGAGGGCGGGGACGGCCTGGAAGAGGTCGGCGACGAGGCCGTAGTCGGCGACCTGGAAGATGGGCGCCTCTGCGTCCTTGTTGATGGCGACGATGACCTTCGCGCTCTTCATCCCCGCGACGTGCTGCATCGCCCCCGAGATGCCCGCGGCGACGTACAGCTCCGGCGCCACGATCTTCCCCGTCTGCCCGACCTGCCAGTCGTTCGGCGCCCAGCCGGAGTCGACCGCGGCCCGGCTCGCGCCCACCGCGCCACCGAGCGCGTCGGCGAGCGCCTCGATCCCCTTGAAGTCGCCCTTCGTGCCGCGGCCGCCCGCGACGACGACCCGCGCCTCGGTGAGCTCCGGCCGCGCGCTCTTCACCTCCCTGAAGGAGACGAAGCTCGTCCGGAGCGCCTGGAGGTTCCCGGGCGGCGCCGAGATCACGACGCTCCCTCCCGCCTGCTTCTCGGCCGGCGCGAACTCGGTGGGGCGGACCGTGAAGCACTTCACGGGGGTCGCGAGCTCAACCTCCGCGACCACGTTGCCCGCCCACATCGGCCTGCGGAAGGTGATCGCCGCCGCGTCGCCGCCGAAGGAGAGCACGTCGCTCGCGCAGGCTGCCTCGAGGAGGGCCGCGACGCGCGGGACGAGGTCCTTGCCGAACGAGGTGGCGGCGGCGCCCACGTAGGTCGCGCCGAGCTCGCGCGCGAGGCCCGCGATCAGCGGCGCGAACGACTCCGCCAGGTAGTGCTCCAGCCCGGCAGCGTCCACCACCTGCACCACCTCGCCGTACTCCGCGAGCTCCTGCGAGGGCGCCGCCACGCCGCTGCCGACGAGCGCGGTCCGGAGCTGGCCCCCGGTCCTCTTCGCGAGCTCCCGTCCGGCGGAGAGCGCGTGCAGCGTGGACTTCCGGATGTGACCGTCGAACTGCTCAGCGATGATGAGGACGTTCGCCATGGGTTCGTCTCCTAGAGGACCTTGGCCTCGGTGTGCAGCTTCTCGTACAGCGCCGCCACGTCCGGCACGGTCACGCCGCCCTTGCGCTTCGGCGGCTCGAAGAAGGCCTTCACCACCACCCGGGGCGCGAGCTCCACGCCGAGCGACGCCGCGGGGACCTCCCGCACCTCCTTCTTCTTCGCCTTCATGATCCCGGGGAGCGACGGGAAGCGCGGCTTGTTGAGCCGCAGGTCGACCGTCACCACCGCCGGCAGCCTGAGCGCGAGCGTCTCGACGCCGCCGTCCACCTCGCGCACGACGGTGGCGATCTTCTCCCCGTCGGAGAGGACGATGCCGGGGGCCCTCTTCTGCTCGGCCTCGCTCTCGAGGCTCTCCTCCTTGGAGACGAAGGTGGCCTGCGCCACGCCGAGCCGGGCGGCGAGGTACTGGCCGGCCTGGTTCTGGTCGTCGTCGATCGACTGCTTGCCCATGAGGACGAGGTCGGGCTTCTCCTGCTCGAAGACCTTGGCGAGGATGGCGGAGACGACGACGGGGTCGAGGGGGCCCGTGTGCGCCACGTGGACGCCGCGGTCCGCCCCCATCGCGAGGGCGGAGCGGATCTCCCCGACCACCTTCTCGGAGCCGATCGAGACGACGACCACCTCCCCGCCGTGCTTCTCCCGCAGCCGGATCGCCTCCTCGACGCCGATCTCGTCGAAGGGGTTCATCTTGTAGTTGACGCCCTCGGTGACGATCCCGGTCCCGTCCGGCTTGACCGTGATCTTCGACTCCGGATCCTCGACCCGCTTGCAGGTCACCAGCACCTTGATCGGCATCTCGACTCCTCGGAGGTTGGCAGCTCGGCGAGGGGAACGCCCCGCGCCCGACGTGATTCATTTTTAGACCGTCGCGTCGGTCGCGTCAAGACGGGCGCCGCTCCGCCCCTCCCACGGCGTGCGGCCACAGGACTCCACCCGCCCCCGGCGGCGCGATGCTATCGTCGGCGCGACGCCATGGATCCGAGCGAGCTCGACCCCCGCCTGCGCGAGCTGGCGAAGAAGCATCCGGAGAAGTTCCGCCCCGAAGGCGTCGTCTTCGGGAACCTCCACCCCGGCAACCGGATCTTCATCGGCACCGGCTGCGGGGAGCCCCAGCACCTCGTCCGCACGCTCATCGACCACGTCGGGGCCCACCCAAAGGCGTTCTTCGACGCCGAGCTCCTCCAGGTATGGACGCTCGGCGTGGCGCCCTACTCCGACACCAGGTTCCAGAAGGTCTTCCGGCACAACTCGCTCTTCATCGGCGACAACACCCGCGACGCCGTGAACCGCGGCGCCGCCGACTACACGCCGATCTTCCTCTCCCAGGTCCCCAGCCTCTTCGCCCGCCGGCTCGTGCCCATCGACGTGGCCCTCATCCAGACGTCCCTCCCCGACGAGCACGGGTTCATGAGCCTCGGGATCAGCGTGGACATCGTGAAGGCCGCCGTGGAGAGCGCGTCCCTCGTGATCGCGCAGGTGAACGCCCAGATGCCGCGCATCCACGGCGACACGTTCCTGAACGTGAAGGACGTGCACTTCCTCCTGCCCCACGACGAGCCGCTCCTCGAGTTCACCGGCGAGGTGCCTGACGAGGTCGCCGAGCGGATCGGGAAGTACGTCGCCCGGATCGTCCAGGACGGCGACACGATCCAGGTCGGCTACGGCCGGACGCCGAACGCGGTCCTGCGGCACCTCAGGGGCAAGAAGCACCTCGGCGTGCACACCGAGCTCCTGACGGACGGGATCGTCGGCCTCATGGAGGCGGGCGTCGTGGACAACTCGCGGAAGAGCCTGAACCGCGGGAAGACCGTGGCGGCGTTCTGCATGGGCAGGCGGGAGACCTACCGCTTCCTGAACGACAACCCGGCCATCGAGTTCCGGCCGGTGGACTACACCAACAACCCGACCGTGCTCGCCCGGCAGCCATGCATGACCGCCATCAACAGCGCGCTCCAGGTCGACCTGACCGGGCAGGCCACCTGCGAGTCCCTCGGGGATCGCTTCTACAGCGGCATCGGGGGCAGCGCGGACTTCATGCGCGGCGCCCTCCTGTCCCCGGGCGGCAAGACGATCCTCGCGCTCCAGTCCACCGCCGAGGACGGGGCCGTCTCGCGGATCGTCCCCATGCTGGAGCAGGGGGCCGGCGTGACGCTCGGCCGCGGCGACGTCCAGTACGTGGTCACCGAGTACGGGATCGCCTACCTGCACGGGAAGAACGTGCGGGAGCGGGCAATGGACCTCATCGCCATCGCCCACCCGAAGTTCCGGCCCGGGCTCGTGGAGGAGGCGAAGCGCAGGCGGATAATCTACGCGGACCAGAAGTTCATCACCGGCGAGAACGGCGAGTACCCCGAGCAGCTCGAGACCTGGCGGACCACGGCGAAGGGGTTCACCGCCTTCTTCCGGCCGGTCCGGCTCAACGACGAGCACCTGCTGAAGGACTTCTTCTACTCCCTCACCGACGACAGCATGTACCACCGGTTCATCTCGACCCGGACCGACATGCCGCACGAGCGGCTCCAGAGCTTCGTGGCGATCGACTACAGCCGCGAGATGGTGATCCTCGCGACGGTAGAGCAGGACGGCGGCGAGCGCGTCGTGGGGATGGGGCAGTACCGGATCGAGGAGGACGCCCACACCGCCGAGATCGCCTTCGTCGTGCGCGACGGCCTCCAGGACAAGGGGATCGGCTCCGAGCTGCTCGACTACCTGACCTACCTCGCCAAGAAGCGCGGCCTGCTCAAGTTCACGGCCACGGCACTCCAGGACAACCGGCGGATGATCCACCTGATGGTGAAGCGGGGGTTCAAGGTCGAGCAGCGCCTCGACGCTGGCGTCCACGAGCTGACGATGTCGCTCCGGGAGTGACCGGCCGCAGGCCGGGCGGGGCCGGCAAGGGTTCGCCCCTCTCCCCCGAACCCTCGCTGACCATTGATCTCATCTCTGCCGGTTGGGCGCGTCGCGGTCGACGGTGGCGGCCCCTGCGCCGCCCTTGAGAAAGGCCGCCCCGCGGTAGCTTTCCGATCGGCGGTGCGTCATTCCCCGCATCGCGAGTCTCCGTGCCGAAAGCGGCTTACGAGGGGGAGGGGCGCCGGCTCGACGCGGTCAGTGGCTCCGTCGAGGAGCGGGGCACAGGTGCCGAAGCAAGGAGCGTCGGCGGAGGGACGAGCGGCGCCGCCTCCTGCGGCCGGACCGTTTCACCCAGGTGAAGTGCTTGACCCAACGCAAGTGCGGGAAGCGGAGGCGCGGCGGATGTGGCAGGGAGTCTGGTCGCGGTCACGTTCGCCGCCGCTGGCCTCGCCACCGCCGTCAAAACCACGCGCTGCGGAAGCACCTCGCGAGGCGCGACCTCCGCCGCCACCGCCTTCGCTTCCCGCTTCGACGCATGGAAGAAGCGCGGCAGCACCTGCGCGACGTTCTCCCGCGTGACGACCCTCGCGACCTCGACGACGCTCGACAGGCAAAGGCGGCCGTCCCGCAGGGGCGCGGCCACCTCGGGGAACCGCTGGATCAGCTCCGCAGCGGTCTTGCGGTGGAAGGCCGCGCCAGCGGAGAGCTTCAGCTCGCGGTGCAGGAAGTAGAAGAGGCTCGTGTAGCCCAGCTC
>JBAVTL010000041.1:0-4263 GCA_049696175.1 Anaeromyxobacteraceae bacterium | reverse complement strand
TCGTCCTCGCGGCGCTCCGCGGCCTCGCGGCGCTCGGAGCCGCCACGGTCGCAGCGGTGGGCGGAGCGCTCCGGCTCGGGGATCCCGAGGTCGCGAAGGAGGCGGTCGCCGCCGCCGCCAGCATGGGCGGAGAGGAGGGAGCAGCGCTGCTGCGCGAGGCGGCCCTCAGCGATCGCTGGGACGTCCGCCACGCGGTGGCGCGCGCCATCGCCGAGCGTGGCGAAGTCTCCTTCCTCACGCTGGCACGGACGCTGGCGGCCTCGGACGCGGATCCCCTCGTGGCGAAGGCGTTCGCCGCGGCGGCCGACACGCTGGCGCGCCGGGGATAGGCTGGATGTTCCCGCTCGAACCCCGCGGCCCCCGGCTGTCCGAGGACGAGTTCCGGCTCCTCCGCGAGGTGATCCAGCGCCACTGCGGCATCCACTTCCGGGACGACCTCGTCTACCTGCTCGAGCGCAGGCTGGCGCCGCGCCTCGAGGTGCTCGGCCTCCCCGACTTCGGCGCCTATCACCGGTACCTGCGGTTCGACCCGAACCGCGAGGAGGAGCTGGAGGCGCTGGTCGACGTCCTGACCACCAACGAGACCTACTTCTGGCGCGAGCCGGTCCAGCTCAAGGCCTTCGAGCGGGAGCTGATCCCGCTGCTGGCCACCTCGCTCGCCGCAGAGCGGCGGCTGAGGATCCTGTCGGCGGGCTGCTCGACCGGTGAGGAGGCGTACACCCTCGCCACCCTCCTCCGCGACTCCGGGCGGTTCGCCGGGTGGGAGGTCGAGGTGATCGGCGTCGACATCGCGCGCAGGGTGGTCGGCGCCGCGCGGGAGGGCGCCTACCGCGAGCACGCCTTCCGCTCAACCGACTCGGAGCGGATGCGGCGCTGGTTCAAGCTCCGCGGAGGGCGCTGGATCGTAGACGACGAGATCCGGCGTATGGTCCGCTTCGAGCAGGGCAACCTCGTCGATCCGCGCGGTCTCGTGGGGCTGGGGCGCATGGACGCAGTGTTCTGCCGCAACGTGATGATCTACTTCGACCTGCCGGCGCGGCAGCTGGTGCTGCGCGGGTTCCACCGCGCGCTGCGCGACGGCGGGTTCCTCCTGCTCGGCCACGCTGAGTCCCTCCTGAACGCGTCCGCCGACTTCGAGCTCTTCCACCTCCAGGACGAGCTCGTCTACCGGAAGCCGATGGCGGCCGCGATCGGCGCCGAGGACGGGGTGACGCCGTGAGCGAGCGCAAGGGACGGGTCCTGAGGGTGCTCATCGTCGACGACTCGGTCACCTCGCGAGCCGTGCTGGCGCGCATGGTCGGCGGCAACGGCAAGGGGCAGGTGGTCGGGGAGGCGTCCAACGGCGAGGAGGGGCTCACCCTCGCGGAGTCCCAGCGCCCCGACGTGATCATCCTCGACCTCGAGATGCCGCGCATGGACGGCTTCACGTTCCTGCGGCTCCTGATGGGGCGCCGCCCGACGCCGGTGATCGTCGTCTCGTCCAACTCGCAGAAGGCGGACGTGTTCAAGGCGCTGGAGCTCGGTGCGCTCGACTTCGTCGCCAAGCCCGAGCGGGGCACGCTCGACGCGATCCGCGCCGAGCTGATGGAGAAGTGCGATCTCGTCCGCGCGCTCAAGCTGGAGAACCTGGAGCCGCGCCGCATGGTGGAGCGGGAGCCGCGGCAGCTCGGCGACCCGATCGAGCCGAGCCGCGTGGCGGTGATCGCCGCCTCGACGGGAGGGCCGCAGGCGATCCAGCGGCTCCTGGAGGGGATCCCGGCGGAGCTCGACCTGGGGATCCTCATCGCGCAGCACATGCCGGAGCGGTTCACCCGGGCCTTCGCGGAGCGGCTGGGGCGGACGTCGCGCCTCAACTCCCGCGAGGCGGTCGGCGGCGACGTGGTGGCCGCGGGGCGCGTGCTGGTCGCGCCGGGCGGGCGCAACCTCATGCTGTCCCGTGACGCCGATGGCGTGCTCCGGGCCCTGGTGGTGGACCCTGCCCCGGCAGGCGTGGGAGAGCCCAGGTACTCCCCGAGCGCAGACGTGCTCTTCACCTCCGCCGCCCGGACGCTGGGGGAGAGGGTCTGCGGCGTGGTCCTCACGGGGATGGGGCGCGACGGTCAGGCCGGTGCGCGGGCGGTCCACGCGGCAGGTGGGCTCGTCCTCGCCGAGTCGGCGGAGTCGGCGGTCGTCTTCGGAATGCCGGAGGCCGCCATCCGCGCCGGGGTCGTGCACGAGGTGCTCCCCCTGGACGGCCTGGCCAGGCGGCTCACGCGCTTCGGCCTCGGAGAGCCCCGGAGATGAGCCACCTCGTCGCCCTCGTAGTCGACGACAGCCCCGCGATGCGCCGTCAGCTCTCGATGGCGCTGCAGCGCGTGCCGGGCCTGAGGTCGGTCGAGGCGGCCGACGGCGCCGACGCCTGGCGGAAGCTCGCGAGCGGCACCTTCGACATCCTCATCACCGACGTCAACATGCCGACGCTCGACGGGCTCAAGCTGATCTCGCTCGTCCGCGCCGGCGGCCCGCACCAGCGCATCCCCGTCGTGGTGGTCACGACCGAGGGGGCCGAGGCCGATCGTCGCCGGGCGCTGAGCCTCGGCGCGGACTCCTACCTCGTGAAGCCGGTGATGGCGGAGCAGGTGGTGGGGACGGTGAAGCGGCTGCTCAAGCTCACGGCGTGATGCGCTCGGTCATCCGCGCGAACGGGATCGTCTCCCGCACGTGGTGGAGCCCGCAGATCCAGGCGACGCAGCGCTCGACGCCCATGCCGAAGCCTGCGTGGGGGACGCTCCCGTAGCGGCGCAGGTCGAGGAACCACTCGAACGCCTCCTTCGGTAGCTGGTGCTCGGCGATGGCCGCCTCGAGCTTCGCGAGGTCGTCCTCGCGCTGCCCGCCGCCGATGATCTCGCCGTAGCCCTCCGGGGCGAGCACGTCGCACCCCAGCGCGACGCGCGGGTCGGCCGGATCCTTCTTGAAGTAGAACGCCTTCATCGCGGCCGGGTAGCGGTGGACCATCACGGGGCGGTCGAACTGCTGCGCGACGATCGTCTCCTCGTCGCCGCCGATGTCGTCGCCCCATGTCATCAAGGGCGGGGGGACACTCGGCTTCGCCTCGCGCCCCCCCGGGCCCCCCGCTTGCTCCGGGCCAGCCTCCGCCGGCTGTCCCTGCGCTCGCTCTGCGAGCTGTACCTTCCGGATGACCTCGACCGCGTCGGAGTAGGTGATGCGCGGGAAGGGCGCCTTCACGTTCTCCAGCTTCGAGACGTCGCGCTCCAGCACGTCCACGAGCTCGCGCCGGTGCCTCGCGAGCGCCGCCTGGACGACGTACGAGACGAACTGCTCCATCAGCTCCATGTCCCCGTCGAGGTCCATGTACGCGACCTCCGGCTCCACCATCCAGAACTCGGTGAGGTGGCGGCGGGTCTTGGACTTCTCGGCGCGGAAGGTCGGTCCGAAGCAGTAGACCTTCCCGAGCGCCATCGCCGCGGCCTCCATGTAGAGCTGGCCGGACTGGGTGAGGAAGGCCTTGCCGAGGTCGAAGTAGGGGACCTCGAAGAGGGTGGAGGTCCCCTCGCAGGCCGCGGGCGTGAAGATCGGCGCGTCCACGAGGGTGAAGCCGCGCTCGTCGAAGAAGTCGCGGATCGCCTTCACCACCGTGTGGCGCACCCGCAGGATCGCCTGCTGGCGCTGCGACCGGAGCCAGAGGTGGCGCTGCTCCATGAGGAAGGCGACGCCGTGCTCCTTGTGGCCGATGGGGAACTCGCGCGAGGGGCGGGCGATCACCTCGATCCCCGACACGTCGAGCTCGAAGCCGATCGGCGAGCGGTCGTCCTTCTTCACCGTGCCGGTGACGCGGAGCGAGGTCTCCTGGGGCAGGTGGTCCGCCTCCAGGAAGAGCTCGGGCGCCACGTTCCCCTTGAAGACGACGCACTGGATGGTCCCGGTGCCGTCGCGGAGTTGCAGGAAGTGGAGCTTCCCCTTGGAGGAGCGTGCGTGGAGCCAGCCGTGGAGGGTTACGGCCTTGCCCTCATGACGGGCGATGTCGGCGACGTAGACGGGCGGGAACAATGTCAGTCCCGGAAGATGCCGCGGCTGTCCACGACGACGCGATCGCCGACCTGGAAGGGCGGGTAGCCCTCGAAGGTGAAGACCTGCCGGGCGCCGTCGTCGTAGACGACGAAGCACTCGTAGTACCGGCGCTCGGCGCTCCCCGAGCTGGCTGCCGCGCCGAAGAGCGCGCCGAGGATCGCGCCGCCCGCCCGGCCCGTCAGGACGCCGCCGATC
>JBAVTL010000040.1:0-4737 GCA_049696175.1 Anaeromyxobacteraceae bacterium | reverse complement strand
GCGGATGGTGGACGCCGTCGAGCCGGCCATGCCGGGCGCGCTCGCCGCGGACCTCGCCCTGGCCACGCGGGCCTTCGCGGCGGGGCAGCTCGACCTCCTCCGGTACCAGCAGGCGCGGCGCGACGCGATCGACGCGCGGCTCGAGCGGATCGCCGCGCTGGAGGCGCTAAACAGGGCCGCAGCGCAGCTCGAGCGCGCCCTCGGAAGGCCCTGAGGCCTCGTCGAAGAATCCCTTCGGTCGCTGTGCCGACCGTTCGCGGCTCGCACCGGTGTTCGCGGGGCGGACCTCTCGGGTGGGGCGCTCCACCGGTGGGGCGCTCCGGGGTTCCCCTGTGACGCGCCGCGGCGAACCGGGGTCGTAGGGCTGGACTCGCCGCACCCCCGATCGGTATCCTGCGCCTCCTTTTCGTCGAGCCTGAACCCCACGGGGCGAGCCGCGAGGCAGCCCCGGCGATCGGAAGCGCGTGAGCCTCTGTGGCGTACGCAGCGAGCACCGATCGCCAACGACAGCGTGAGCGAGGGTCCCGTCATGTCCGAGAAGTTCATGGATTCGAGCAGCATCGAGGCGTGGGAGAAGGCGGCGGCGAAGCAGGCGCCCGGTGGCCAGACGAAGAACCTCGTCTGGAAGACGCCGGAGGGGCTGGACGTGAAGCCCCTCTACACGCGGAGGGACGTCGAGGGGCTCCCGCACGCCGACACGCTCCCCGGCTTCGCCCCGTACGTGCGCGGCCCGCAGCCGACGATGTACGCGGTGAAGCCGTGGACGATCCGGCAGTACGCGGGCTTCTCCACCGCCGAGGCGTCCAACGCCTTCTACCGCAAGGCGCTCGCCGCCGGCGGGCAGGGGATCTCGGTCGCCTTCGACCTCGCGACCCACCGCGGCTACGACTCGGACAACGCGCGCGTCGTCGGCGACGTCGGCAAGGCGGGCGTGGCGATCGACTCCGTCGAGGACATGAAGATCCTCTTCGAGGGCATCCCGCTCGACAAGGTCTCCGTGTCGATGACGATGAACGGCGCGGTGCTGCCGATCCTCGCGGGCTACATCGTCGCCGCCGAGGAGCAGGGGGTGAAGCAGGATCAGCTCGCCGGCACGATCCAGAACGACATCCTCAAAGAGTTCATGGTGCGGAACACGTACATCTACCCGCCCAAGCCCTCGATGCGGATCATCGCGGACATCTTCGGCCACACCGCGAAGCACATGCCGAAGTTCAACTCGATCTCGATCTCCGGCTACCACATCCAGGAGGCCGGGGCGAACCAGGCGATCGAGCTCGCGTTCACGCTCGCCGACGGCATGGAGTACGTGCGCACCGGCGTCGCCGCCGGGATGGACGTCGACACCTTCGCGGGCCGCCTCTCGTTCTTCTGGGCGTGCGGGATGAACTTCTACCTGGAGATCGCGAAGATGCGGGCGGCCCGGCTGCTCTGGCACCGCATCATGAGCGGCTTCGACGCGAAGAGCCCGAAGTCGATGATGCTCCGCACCCACACCCAGACCTCCGGCTGGTCGCTGACCGAGCAGGACCCGTACAACAACGTGGTCCGCACCACGATCGAGGCGATGGCGGCGGTGTTCGGCGGCACGCAGTCGCTCCACACCAACGCGCTGGACGAGGCGATCGCGCTGCCCACCGAGTTCTCCTCCCGCGTCGCGCGCAACACCCAGCTGATCGTCCAGGAGGAGGCCCACATCTGCGCCGTCGTCGACCCGTGGGCCGGGTCCTACATGATGGAGCGGCTGACGCAGGAGATGGCGGACAAGGCCTGGGGCATCATCCAGGAGATCGAGGCGATGGGCGGCATGACGAAGGCCGTCGAGTCCGGCTGGGCCAAGATGCAGATCGAGACCTGCGCCGCGGACAAGCAGGCGCGGATCGACTCCGGCAAGGACGTGATCGTCGGCGTCAACAAGTACCGGCTCGCCAAGGAGGATCCAATCGAGATCCTCGACATCGACAACCACGCCGTCCGCGACGCCCAGGTCGCCCGCCTGAAGAAGCTGCGCGCCGCCAGGGACGGGGCCGCGGTGCAGGCCGCGCTCGGGGCGCTCACGAAGTGCGCGGAGGGCGGCGAGGGCAACCTGCTCGACCTGACGGTCAAGGCCGTCCGCCTGCGTGCTACGGTCGGCGAGGTGTCGGACGCGCTGGAGAAGGTCTACGGCCGCTTCCGCGCCAACAACCAGACCATCTCTGGGGTCTACGGAGGCGTCGTGGAAGGCCGTGACAGCTGGGAGGCCATCAAGGCGGACGTCGCGAAGTTCGCCGAGGAGGAGGGACGCCGTCCCCGCGTGATGATCGCCAAGCTGGGCCAGGACGGGCACGACCGCGGCGCGAAGGTGGTCGCCACCGCCTTCGCCGACCTCGGCTTCGACATCGACGTGGGGCCGCTCTTCCAGACTCCGGAGGAGGCGGCGCGCCAGGCGATCGAGAACGACGTCCACGCGGTCGCCGTGTCGTCGCTCGCCGCAGGCCACAAGACCCTGCTCCCGGCGCTGGTCCAGGCCCTGAAGGACCAGGGGGGCGACGGGATCATCGTCTTCGCGGGAGGGGTGATCCCGGCGCAGGACTACGACTTCCTCTTCGCCGCCGGCGCCAAGGCCATCTTCGGCCCGGGCACGCCAATCGAGGACTCCGCCAGGAAGGTGCTGGAGGAGATCCGCAAGGCGCGCGCCGGGCGCTGATGGCGGGTCGAGGGCTCGTGCGAACCGATCCACTCTCCGCGTCCGACCGGGCGCTGGTCGACGGGGTGCTCGGCGGCCAGCGCCGCGCCCTCGCCAAGACCATCACCCTGGTCGAGTCTACCCGGGCCGACCACCAGCAGCGCGCGCAGCACGTGCTGAACGCGCTGCTGCCTGCGACGGGGGGGGCGATCCGGCTCGGGATCTCGGGCGTCCCGGGCGCGGGCAAGTCCACCTTCATCGAGGCGCTCGGGGTCTGGCTGATCGAGCGCGGCCACCGGCTGGCGGTCCTCGCCGTGGACCCCTCGTCCACGGTGAGCGGCGGCTCCATCCTCGGCGACAAGACGCGGATGGAGCTGCTCTCGCAGCGGGAGGAGGCCTTCATCCGGCCGAGCCCATCGGCCGGGTCGCTCGGCGGCGTCGCCGAGAAGACGCGCGAGGCGATGCTGCTCTGCGAGGCGGCCGGCTACGACGTGATCATCGTTGAGACGGTCGGCGTGGGCCAGTCTGAGACGACGGTCGCGGGCATGGTCGACATGTTCTGCCTGCTCCAGCTGCCGAACGCGGGCGACGACCTCCAGGCGATCAAGAAGGGGATCGTCGAGATCGCCGACGTCGTCGTCATCAACAAGGCCGACATCGACCCAACGGCGACCGAGGTCACCCGCGCCCAGTGGCGGAGCGCGCTCCACATGCTGCGCCCCACCTCGCCGGGCTGGGCGCCACCCGTCATCGCGCTCTCCGCGCTGCGGAAGGAGGGGATCGCCGATTTCTGGGCGCAGGTGGAGAGCTTCCGGGCGGCGCTGGAGCCCGCCGGCGAGCTCGCCGCGAAGCGCAGGCGGCAGGCCCTGAGCTGGATGTGGCAGCTGATCGACGCCGAGCTGCGGCTCCGTTTCCGCCGCCACCGCGGCGTCCAGGCGGAGCTGGCGGCGCTCTCCGGCGCGGTGGAGCGCGGTGAGGTGACGGCGTTCGCCGCCGCGCGCGCGCTGCTCGAGCATCTGAGCCATTGATCCGGCGGCGCGCCGGGGTACTCTAGCGGCGCCTTGGCGGACGCACTCAAGCCTCCCAACTCCCCGCCCGCAGGCGGTCCACCGCGCCTCGAGCGGGTGGCTGCGCCGGGGTCCGCCCCGAGGCCGACGTACGGGCTCGCCGAGCGCAAGGTGACCGCGGACGCCGCGATGGCCGCGGGGCTCACGACGGACGGCGACCTCGCGGTCGAGGGCCCCTTCCGGCTCCTCTACCTCGCGGCCGCGACCCAGGCGAGCGGCCGGCTCGTCCTCGGCGCGCAGGGGTCGCAGTTCGCCATCACCGTGCGGAAGGGGGGCGTCGAGCACGTCCTCCCGGAGGCGGTCGACCAGGGCTTCGGCCCCTTCCTCGTCCGCAAGGGGAAGCTGGGCGCCGGCGATCTCGCGAAGGCGGAGGCCGCGAAGCCGCGGGCGGGCGGGGACCTCGTGGGGGCGCTCATCGCCCTGCGCCTCGTGAGCCCCGCCGACGTCGCGCCCCTCCTGCAGGAGCACGGTGGCGGGCTCGTCATGCTCGCGCTCATCACCGAGCGCGGGCGCTTCCGCTGGGATCCAGGGGTCGCGCCGCCCGCGTCCGCCATCCGGCTCGGCAGCACGTGGGGCTTCCTCTGCGCGGCGGCGCGGAGCCTGGACGGCGCGGCGCTGACGGCGCGGCTCGGGGTCCGCCTGGAGCAGCGGGCCGCGCGGATCGGCGGCAGGGTCCCCATCGAGGAGCTCAGGCTCACGCCGCAGGAGGCGCGCGCCGCGCAGTTCTTCGACGGCGCGCGCACGCTCAGGGAGCTCGCCGCCGCCCACGCGTCCGACGCCGTGACGATCCTGCGGCTCGCGCTCCTCCTCGGCGAGGCCGAGCTGCTCGCCTTCTCGGCGGGGCCCACGGCTCCGGCGCCAGCCACGAAGCCGACGACGCCTGCGCCAGCGCCAGCGCCAGCAGCGGTGACGCCGGCACCCCCCACGGTTCCTCCGCCGGCGGCGAAGCCCGTCGTGGCCCCGACGAGGCCGGCGGTGGCGGCGGTGAGGCCGCCTCCCGCCGCG
>JBAVTL010000039.1:0-2900 GCA_049696175.1 Anaeromyxobacteraceae bacterium | reverse complement strand
CTTGCCGGTGCCGCTCTCGCCGGTGAGGAGCACGGACGCCGCCGTCGGCGCCACCTGACGGATCGTGTCGAGGGCCGCGCGGAAGGCCGGCGCGTCGCCGAGCAGCCCGCCGGCGCCGGGGGCGAGCGCGGCCAGCCGCGCGCGCAGCGACCGGTTCTCCGCCACGAGCGAGGCCTTCTCGAGCGCCTGCCGGACGCTCTTCACCACCGCCGCCTTCTTGAACGGCTTGGTGATGAAGTCGTACGCCCCCTCCTTCATCGCGGCGACGGCGGTCTCGACGGTGCCGTGGGCGGTCATCATCACCACCTCCGTCTCCGGCGCGAGCGCCTTCACCGCGCGGAGCAGCTCCTCGCCGCTCATCCCCGGCATCATGAGATCGGTGACGACGACGGCGGGCCGGTCGCGGCGGACGATCTCGAGCGCCGGGACGGCGGCCTCGGCGAGCGCCACGCGCCAGGCCTCGCGCTCGAAGATCCGGGCGAGCGACTCAAGGTTGGAGCGCTCGTCGTCGACGATGAGGACGAGGGGTTTCACGGTGGCGGGCGCGTGGGGGTGGGGCCGAGCGCGGCGCGGATCTCGTCGCCGAAGAGCGCGACCGCCCCGGCGATCGCGAGCGCCACGAAGGCGACGACGATCAGGTACTCCACCATCCCCTGACGGGACGCGGGGCGCCGGGAGGGCTCGGCCGGAGGGTTCACGGCGCGACTGTATCGCAAAAGAACGCAGCGCCCCCGTTTCCGGAGGCGCTGCGTGACGGCCGATGCTGCAGGAGCGCCGTTACTCGGGCTTCGGCTCGGCGGCCTCGGCGGCCGCGACCTCGGCGGCGGGAGCCTCGGCGACTGGCTCCGCCTTCTTCGGCGGCTTGCCGGCGTTGGCCTTCGCGCGCTTCGCGGCGCGGTTCTCCGAGGCGGCGGCGGCCTTCTTCGGCGCGGCGACCGGGGCCTCTGCCGTCTTGGCGACCGGCTTCTCCGTCGCGGGCGTCGCGGCGTAGCGCGTCTTGAACTTCTCGATGCGGCCCGCCGTGTCCATGATCTTCTGCTTGCCCGTGAAGAACGGGTGGCAGGCGGCGCAGACGTCGACGTGGAAGTCGCCGCGCGTGGAGCGGGTGTCGATGACGTTCCCGCAGGCGCAGACGACGTGAGAGGCCTTGTAGTCCGGGTGGATGGCTTCCTTCATGACGTCCTCTTCGGCCGCTTGCATCCCCGGGAGCGGGTGATGGTCCGGGCCTCGCTGTTGAGGGGCGGGATCTAGTGGAACCGGACGGTTACGTCAAGGCTACTTGCCGCCGCCCACCATCATCTTGAAGAACTCCTCGTGGTTCTTCACCTGGCGGAACTTGTCGACGATGAACTTCATCGCCTCGACGTTGTCGAGCCCGTTCAGGATGGTCTGGCGAAGGATGTAGATCTTGGAGAGCCAGTCGGCCGGCAGGAGCAGCTCCTCCTTGCGGGTGCCGCTCTTCCCGATGTCCATGCAGGGGAAGATCCGCTTCTCCATCAGCTTCCGGTCGAGGACGATCTCGGAGTTGCCGGTCCCCTTGAACTCCTCGAAGATGACCTCGTCCATGCGGCTGCCGGTGTCCACGAGCGCGGTGCCGATGATGGTGAGCGAGCCCCCCTCCTCGATGTTGCGCGCCGCGCCGAAGAACCGCTTCGGCTTGTGGAGGGCGTTGGAGTCGACGCCGCCCGAGAGGATCTTGCCCGACGGCGGGACGGTCGAGTTGTAGGCGCGCGCCAGCCGGGTGATCGAGTCGAGCAGGATCACCACGTCCTTCTTGTGCTCGACGAGCCGCCGGGCCTTCTCGATCACCATCTCGGCGACCTGGACGTGGCGGGTCGCCGGCTCGTCGAAGGTGGAGGCGATCACCTCGCCCTTCACGGTCCGCTCCATGTCGGTCACCTCCTCGGGCCGCTCGTCGATGAGCAGCACGATGAGCGTGACCTCGGGGTGGTTGGCCGTGATGGCGTGGGCCATGTTCTGCAGCATGACCGTCTTGCCGGCGCGCGGCGGCGAGACGATGAGGCAGCGCTGCCCCTTCCCGATCGGCGCGAAGAGGTCCACGACGCGGGTGGTCATCTCGTCCGACGCGTGCTCGAGGGAGAGCCGCTGGGTCGGGTAGAGCGGCGTGAGGTTGTCGAAGAGGACCTTGTTCTCGCTCGCCTCGGGCGGCTCGCCGTTGATCGAGTCGACCTTCAGCAGGGCGAAGTAGCGCTCCCCCTCCTTGGGCTGGCGCACCGTCCCGCGGAGGGTGTCCCCGGTGCGCAGGTTGAAGCGGCGAACCTGCGACGGGGAGACGTAGATGTCGTCGGGGCCGGGCAGGTAGCTGAAGTCCGGGCTCCGCAGGAAGCCGAACCCGTCCGGGAGCACCTCGAGCGTCCCCTCGCCCGAGACCTCCATCTCCTCCTTCTTCTCCTCTGCCGCCTTCGACTGCGCCTGGAGGATCGCGAAGATGAGGTCCTGCTTCTTGAGGGTGGAGGCACCGTCGACGCCCAGCTCGTGCGCGAGCTTCGCCAGCTCGGCGACCTTCCTGTGCTTCAGCTCGGAGATGCTCGGGGCGGCGGGTGTCGTCGCTTCGGACGCCATGGGTCGATCCTGGGGAACGGCGAAGTCGAGGGGGTGCGGGGTGGAGCGTTGACGGCGCCGGTCGGCGCGCTCCGGGAACCCGGAGCTGGAGTTCAAAGGCTAGGATCCCACGCTGACGGTGTCAATGCCGCCCCCGCCACGGGGCGAGCGCCGTCACCTGGAGGGGGTCGCCGCCGTGTCACATGGGCGTGGAATTGGAGAGCGACGGGGAGATCGAGCTAGGATCCGCGGCGAGGGGGAGAGGATGGCCTGGCCTGCGGACGCGCCCGATCTCCAGCTCGCCGAGCGGGCGCTCCGCGAGGCGTTGGAGGGTGTGC
>JBAVTL010000038.1:0-8379 GCA_049696175.1 Anaeromyxobacteraceae bacterium | reverse complement strand
GTCGGGTACGCCGGCACCTCAGCGGGCGCGTCGCGCCACGCGAGCCTGCGCCGCCGCGGGTCGCCGGGCCACCACCTTCGTTCCGGTCTTCCGCTTGCTGCCGGCCACGAGCTGGACCTCGGCACCGAGCGCGCGGGCGATCACGGAGATGGTTCCCATCGTCGGGTTGGCGTGGGCCGCCTCGATCCGGCTGATCTCGCTCTGCTGGATGCCAGTCCGCTCCGAGAGCTGCCGCTGCGTGAGGCCACGAGCCTTCCGGAGGGCGAGCACCTGCCCCGCGACGCGGAAGTGGGCGTCGAACGCGGCCAGTTCGGCGACGGCCTTCGGCCCCTCGCGCTTCGCCTCCGCCTCCACCTCACGCATGAAGTCCTGGAACTTGCGGGTCATATGGCGCTCCTGGAACGTCCCGAGGGAAATATGGTCTTTAGCACATCAGGCGCCAACCCGGCCGCGCTGCCGCAGACGCCAGTCGGTGAGTCGCTTCCGGGCGAGGGCGATCTCCTTGTCCTGCCGCCTCGCCGAGGTGTCCTCGGAGCGCGCGACGCTTACGGGGTGAGAGTTCCTTGTCTGGCCTCGATGCGCGTACCGGTCGAAGCCGATCACCGATTCATATGCGCAGCACTGACGCCGGAGGCGGGTGTGCTTGCATTATGGCAGGCGCAGCATCATTCTAGCAGCATGCCTACCTCGGTTACGATCAGGGACGTGCCGGACCGTGCGCGCGACGAGCTCGCCGCCCGAGCGGCGGCCACCGGCCGGTCCCTTCAGGAGTACCTGCGGGGGAAGCTCATCGAGCTTGCGAGCCGCCCCGACACGGAGGCCGTCCTCGCGAGGATCCGCGAGCGCAAGGATCGGACCGGGACGCGACTGTCGGCGGCGGCGATCCTGGGCCACCGGGACGCCGAGCGCCGGTGATGCTCGTCGTCGACGCCTCCGCGGCGGTGGCGCTCCTCATCGACGCCGGGCCGGACGGCGACTGGGCCGGACAGGTCCTGGCCGGCCAGCACCTCATCGCGCCACATCTCATGCCCGTGGAGGCCGCGAACATCCTCCGGCGCGCGGCGGCGCGCGGCGAGATCTCCGCGGACGTCGCTGCGCTGGCCCACGCCGACCTCCTCGCCCTGAGCATGGATCTCTTCCCCTACGAGCCCTTCGCCGGGCGCGTCTGGGAGCTGCGAGAGAACCTGACCGCCTACGATGCGTGGTACGTCGCGCTCGCCGAGAAGCTCGGGGCCAGGCTGGCGACGCTCGACGGCGCGCTGTGCCGTGCGTCCGGTCCGCGGTGCGAATTCGAGACCCCGGGCGGTGGTACGTCGTGACGTCGACGCGTGGTGATCGCCGGGGCCGCCCCGTAGGCGCCCTGAGGCTCAGTCCTTCTTCCCCCCCTGGATGACGCCGAACTTGCGTGGGGGCTTCGGCCTCTCCGGCTGCCGGAGCTGGCCGGCGAGGATCGCCTCCCACGGGAAGGCGCAGTCGGTCCGGCGCTGGCGGAAGGTGAGGTTGCAGCGGATGCCCCACTCGTCCATCAGCAGCTCCGGAGTGTCGCGCCCCGCGACGAGGTTCACGCGGATGAGCTCCTCCTCGTGGAGGTACTCCGGCAGCACTACGCCCGGCGAGGCCGGGGCGACGACGACCCACTCGATCGCGGGGGCGGCGCGGCAGGCCTCGAGCATCTCGGCGTGCTTCCGCTGCAACGCGTAGAAATGGAGCGCCCCCTCGGCCCATGCTGGGCACTCCGGGAGGCAGCGTCCGTCCGCCGGGTGGTCGTGGCTCGAGTCCAAGCATCGGACGCTTACCATGCCGCTTGGGCCAAGTCGCGCAGTCCGTGGTAAAGGAGCGCCGACACGGGTGCTACCGGGCGGGTGGCGGAATTGGCAGACGCGCCGGACTTAGGATCCGGTGCCGCAAGGCATGAGGGTTCGACCCCCTCCCCGCCCAAAAGCCTTGACCGCTCGCCCGCGCGCCAGTACCTCTTGCCCCTTTCCGCACAGGTCCAAAACGAAATGAAGATCCAGGTCGAAGCCGTCTCCCCCATCGAGAAGAAGGTCACCGTCGAGATCGACCCCGAGCAGGTCGCGAAGGAAGTCGATCGCGCCTACCTCGGGCTCGGTCGCCGCGTCCGGCTCCCCGGCTTCCGGCCGGGCAAGGTCCCGCGCAACGTCCTGGTCCGCAACTTCCGCGGCGAGGTCGAGCGCGAGGTCGTGGAGAAGCTCGTCAACGACAGCTTCGCCGAGGCGGTCCGGACCGAGAAGATCGAGGCCGTCGCCTCACCGTCCGTGTCGCTCGCCGACACGACGTTCGACGTCGAGAAGCCGCTCAAGTACACGGCCAACGTCGAGGTGAAGCCGGCGCTGACGCCTCGCGACTACCGCGGCCTCGAGATCACGCACAAGCCCGGCGAGGTCACCGACGCGATGGTCGACGAGGAGCTCGAGAAGCTCCGCGAGTCGGCCAGCACGCTCCAGCCGGTCGATGGGCGCGACGTCGCAGGGAAGGGCGACTGGGCGACGATCGACCACGAGGGGACCATCGACGGGAAGCCGTTCGCCGGCGCCACCGCGCAGGGCGTCACGGTCCGCGTGCAGGACGGCGCGCTCGAGGAGGGGAACTTCGGCCAGCTGGACGGCAAGAAGGTCGGCGAGGCGGTCGAGTTCGACCACGCGTTCGCCGCCGACTACCGGATGCCCGAGGTCGCCGGCAAGACCGCGCGCTTCAAGGTGGTCATCAAGGGGCTCAAGACGCGCCAGGCTCCCGCGCTCGACGACGAGTTCGTGAAGGGGGTGGGCGTCCTCGGCGTCGAGACGGTCGCCGAGCTGCGCGCCCGCATGCGCGACGACCTCGTGAAGCGCGAGAAGAGCAAGTCCGACACGGAGCTGCGCGACGCGCTCGTGAAGGCCGCGCTCGCCAAGAACGACTTCGAGGTCCCGCCGGCGCTCGTCGAGCGGACGATCGACTCGATGATCGAGTCGACCGCCGAGCGGCTCTCGCGGTCGGGGATCGACCTCAGGCACCTCCAGCTCGACCTGCCGCGGCTGCGCGCCGACCTGCGCGAGAAGGCGCTCCAGCAGGTCCGTGGGGCGCTGCTGCTCGAGGCGATCGCCGAGGCCGAGAAGATCGAGGTGGGTGAGGCGGATCTCGAGCAGGAGATCGCCCGGATCGCCGAGGAGCATGGCGTCCCCCTCGAGCGGGCCAAGAAGGACTTCCGTGGCAAGGAGCCCCTCGCCGCGTTACACGTCCGCATCCTCGAGGAGAAGGCGCTCGCCGTCCTCTCCTCCAACGCCAGCATCAAGACCGTCTGACCCGAGGGGAGCAGCGATGCCTTACATCCCGATGCCGATGGTGATCGAGCAGACCCACCGGGGGGAGCGTGCGTACGACATCTACTCACGCCTCCTCAAGGACCGGATCGTCTTCCTCGGCACCCCCATCGACGACGACGTCGCCAACGTCGTCATCGCCCAGCTCCTCTTCCTCGAGTCCGAGGATCCGGACAAGGACATCCACGTCTACATCAACAGCCCCGGCGGGTCGGTGACGGCCGGGCTCGCGATCTTCGACACGATGCAGTACGTGAAGGCGCCGATCTCGACGATCTGCCTCGGCCAGGCGGCCAGCATGGGGGCCTTCCTCCTCGCGGGCGGCGCCCACGGGAAGCGGTTCGCGGTCCCGAACGCACGGATCATGATCCACCAGCCCATGGGTGGTTTCCAGGGGCAGGCCACGGACATCGAGATCCAGACGAAGGAGATCCTGCGCCTGAAGGCGAAGCTGAACGAGCTCCTCGCGCATCACACCGGCCAGTCCCTGGAGAAGATCCAGAAGGACACCGATCGGGACTACTTCATGGGGCCCGAGGAGGCCAAGGCTTACGGCCTGATCGACGAAGTCTTCGTCCGTAGGAAGGCGCCGGAGTCGAAGCCTTAGTAGGTTGTAGGGTAGAATGAACGGGGTGCGGCCACGAGCCGCCCCGACCGGAGGCCTGTACCTTGGAGAAGCGCGAGAGCCTGAGCTGCAGCTTCTGCGGCAAGTCGCAGAAGGACGTGAAGAAGCTCATCGCCGGGCCGACGGTCTACATCTGCGACGAGTGCATCGGCCTCTGCAACGACATCATCGCGGAGGAGATCGCGGGCGAGGAGAAGAAGGAGCAGAAGTTCCGGATCCCGCGCCCGGCGGAGATCAAGGAGATCCTGGACGAGTACGTCATCGGCCAGGAGCGCGCGAAGAAGACGCTCGCGGTGGCGGTCCACAACCACTACAAGCGGATCGAGAGCAAGGTCACCACCGACGACGTCGAGCTGCAGAAGTCGAACATCCTGCTGCTCGGCCCCACCGGCTCAGGCAAGACGCTCCTCGCGCAGACGCTCGCAAAGATCCTCAACGTCCCGTTCACGATCGCCGACGCCACGACCCTCACCGAGGCGGGCTACGTCGGCGAGGACGTCGAGAACATCATCGTCAACCTCCTGCAGGCGGCCGACCACGACATCGAGCGCGCGCAGCGGGGCATCGTCTACATCGACGAGATCGACAAGATCGCCCGCAAGAGCGAGAACCCGTCGATCACGCGCGACGTCTCCGGCGAGGGGGTCCAGCAGGCGCTCCTCAAGATCATCGAGGGGACCGTCGCCAACGTCCCGCCCAAGGGCGGCCGCAAGCACCCGCAGCAGGAGTTCCTGCAGGTCGACACGACCAACATCCTCTTCATCGTCGGCGGCGCGTTCTGCGGGCTCGAGCAGGTGGTCGAGCGGCGGATCGGCGGCAAGAGCCTCGGCTTCGGCTCGGACGTCACCTCCAAGACCGAGAAGAAGCTCGGGGAGCTGCTCGCGCTGGTGGAGCCGGACGACCTGCTCAAGTTCGGGATGATCCCGGAGTTCGTGGGCCGGCTCCCGATCATCACGAGCCTCGAGGAGCTGGACGAGCCGTCGCTCGTCGAGATCCTCACGAAGCCGCGCAACGCGCTGGTGAAGCAGTACCGGAAGCTCCTGCAGATGGACGGCGTGAACCTCGAGTTCACCGACGGCGCCCTGAAGTCGATCGCCCGGGCCGCCATGAAGAACAAGGCCGGCGCCCGCGGTCTGCGCGCCATCCTGGAGCGGGCGATGCTCGACATCATGTACGACGTGCCGAGCCGCCACAACGTCCAGGAGATCGTCATCTCCGAGGACGTCATCGACCGCAACGAGCCGCCGCTCGTCGTGCTGGCCAAGGAGGCGGAGAGCGCCTGAGGCGCCTCCGCCGGCTCGACCCCTAGCCGTCCCGGATCCACGCGGCGCCCCCTGTCAGGGGCGCCCGAGCCCGATTTCACCCGATGGCGCTGGCGGGGCATGGCCCGGGAGGCCGATGCCCGCGCGCGGGTTCGGTGCTAGAAGGATCCTTCGAAAGGAGCACCATTCGTGCCGATCTTCTCGCGCGATGACGAGGGAAAGAAGCCGGAGGGCGAGCCGCGCAAGCTGCCCCTCCTGCCCCTTCGCGACATCATCGTCTTCCCACACATGGTGGTGCCCCTCTTCGTCGGCCGGCCTAAGTCGATCGCGGCGCTCGAAGACGCGATGGCCAACGACAAGGCCATCCTCCTGGTCGCCCAGAAGAAGGCGAAGACCAACGAGCCGTCCGCCGACGACATCTTCGGCGTGGGCACGATCGGGACGATCATCCAGCTGCTGCGGCTCCCCGACGGCACCGTGAAGGTGCTGGTGGAGGGGAAGGGGCGCGCGCGCGTGCTGCGCTTCGAGGACGGCGAGCGCTTCCTGCAGGTCGAGGTCGAGGAGGTCGCCGAGGCGTCGGAGAAGACGGTGGAGCTCGAGGCGCTGGTGCGCTCGGTGCACTCGACGTTCGAGGCCTACGTCAAGCTCAACAAGCGGATCCCGCAGGAGATGCTGCAGAGCGTCGCCGCCATCGACGACCCGGGCAGGCTGGCCGACACGATCGTCGCGCACCTCTCGCTCAAGCTGAACGACAAGCAGTCGATCCTCGAGGAGACCGATCCGCCGAAGCGGCTGGAGAAGCTCTACGAGCTGATGCAGTCCGAGATCGAGATCCTGCAGGTCGAGAAGAAGATCCGGACGCGCGTCAAGAAGCAGATGGAGAAGACGCAGAAGGAGTACTACCTCAACGAGCAGATGCAGGCGATCCAGCGCGAGCTGGGCGAGAAGGACGAGTTCAAGAACGAGCTCCAGGAGCTCGAGGAGAAGATAAAGACCAAGCGGATGTCGAAGGAGGCGACGACCAAGGTCCGCAAGGAGCTCCGGAAGCTCAAGATGATGAGCCCGATGAGCGCCGAGGCCACGGTCGTCCGCAACTACATCGACTGGATCCTGTCGCTCCCCTGGGCCGAGGTCACCGAGGACAAGCTCGAGATCGCCGAGGCGGAGAGGATCCTCGACGAGGATCACTACGGGCTCCGGAAGGCGAAGGAGCGGATCGTCGAGTACCTCGCGGTCCAGAAGCTGGTCGAGAAGATCAAGGGGCCGATCCTCTGCTTCGTCGGCCCGCCGGGCGTCGGAAAGACCTCCCTCGCCAAGTCGATCGCCCGCGCCATGGGGCGCCGCTTCGTCCGGATCAGCCTCGGCGGCGTCAGGGACGAGGCCGAGATCCGGGGCCACCGCCGCACGTACATCGGCGCGCTCCCCGGCAAGATCGTCCAGTCGCTCAAGAAGGCGGGGATCGGCAACCCGGTCTTCCTCCTCGACGAGATCGACAAGATGTCCACCGACTTCCGCGGGGACCCCTCGGCGGCGCTGCTCGAGGTGCTCGACCCGGAGCAGAACCACACCTTCGTCGACCACTACCTCGACCTCGACTACGACCTGTCGCGCGTGATGTTCATCTGCACCGCCAACACGATGGGCGGGATCCCGCTGCCGCTCCAGGACCGCATGGAGGTCATCCGGATCGCGGGCTACACCGACCTCGAGAAGCTCTCGATCGCCGAGCGCTACCTGGTGTCGAAGCAGAAGGAGGTCAACGGGCTCGCCAACGTGCCCGTCACCTTCAAGCGCGGCGCGCTCAAGCTGCTCGTCCGGCGCTACACCAAGGAGTCGGGCGTCCGGAACCTGGAGCGCGAGATCGCGAGCGTCTGCCGGAAGATCGCCAAGGAGGTTTTGAAGGACGGCGTCGACGGCAAGACCTGGACGGTCACGGAGAAGCAGATCCAGAAGTACCTCGGCCCCCCGCGGTTCCGTTACGGCACCGCCGAGCAGGAGGACCAGGTCGGCCTCGCCACGGGGCTCGCGTGGACCGAGCTCGGCGGCGAGCTGCTGACGGTCGAGGCGACCGTCATGCCGGGGAAGGGGAAGCTCACCATCACCGGGAAGCTCGGCGACGTGATGCAGGAGTCGGCGCAGGCGGCGATGAGCTACGTCCGGTCTCGCGCCGAGCTGCTCGGGCTCGACAAGCGCTTCATCGAGCAGCTCGACATCCACGTCCACGTGCCCGAGGGCGCGATCCCCAAGGACGGCCCCAGCGCCGGGATCACCATCGCCACGGCGCTCGTCTCGGCCCTCTGCAGGATCCCGATCCGCAAGGACGTCGCCATGACCGGCGAGATCACGCTCCGCGGCCGCGTCCTCCCGATCGGCGGGCTCAAGGAGAAGGTGCTCGCCGCGCACCGCGGCGGCATCCGGAAGATCCTGATCCCCAAGGAGAACGAGAAGGACCTGCGCGAGATCCCGCGGCGCATCCGCGAGAAGCTGGCCCTGGTGCCCGTGGAGAGCGCCGACGACGTGCTGCGCGAGGCGCTCGTGCTCCCGAGTCCGGAGACGTTCCTCAGGGCGGCGGCAGTCCCCCCCGCGGGGGGGGAGGGCGCGGCGGCTGCGCCGCAGCCTTCGTAGCCTGGCGCTCCCTCACCCTAGCTCTCTCCCTCGGTGAGGGAGAGGGGATGGATCATCGCGGCCACCCGCGCGAAGTAGCGGTGCGCGCCCCGCGCGCTCGGCAGCGGGGTCAGCCCGAGCCGGGCCAGGTCCCAGCCAGGGGCGCCGTCCTTCACGAGGACCCACCGCCTGGCGACGCGCCGGGCGAGCTCCACCGCCTCCCGTGAAAGTGGTCGCGCGTCGGCGAGGGCGCGGACGACGTCGAACCCTCCCGGCTCCGCGCGCGCGTGGCGGAACATCGGATCGAAGCAGACGACGTCGAAGCTCCGCTCGGGCAGCGACTCCAACAGCGCCGCGTGGTCGCCCGCCCAGACCTCGATCCGGTTCGCGCCGGGGAGGGGCGAGCGCGCCAGCCCCTCGCCCACCCAGGCCGCGAGGGGGACGCTCCCCTCGATCCCCACGACGCGCCCGGCGGCGCCAGCCGCGACGGCGGCGACCAGCGCGTCGGCGCCGAGCCCGAGCGTGCAGTCGAGGACGGCGTCACCCGGCCGGATCCCCGACACCTCGAAGA
>JBAVTL010000037.1:0-14293 GCA_049696175.1 Anaeromyxobacteraceae bacterium | reverse complement strand
CGACGACCACTCGCACGGCGCCGCGGCGCACGACGAGGAGGACGACGCGCACGGCGGCCACCACGGCGGCCCGCCGCACGAGTCGCCCTGGAACATGACGGTGGTCCTGTCGCTCCTCGCGCTCGGCTCCTTCCTCACACTGTTCCTCGGCATCCCCGCCGCCTGGACGGGGAAGGCCCCGCTCCTCGAGCACTGGCTGGAGCCCGTCGTCGTCGCCACCAACGACGTCGCCTCGCGCTTCACGCAGCTCGGCGACGAGCACCACAACCACCAGATGGAGCTGCTGTTCCAGCTCATCGGCGTGGGCGTGGCCTTCGTGGGCTGGCTCGCCGCGCGCGCGCTCTACAAGGACAACAAGCACGAGGCCGCCCTGGCCGCCAACCTCGAGCGGTTCAAGGGGATCTGGACGGTCGTCTACAACAAGTATTACGTGGACGAGCTCTACGCGAAGACCGTCGTCGCAGGGTCCCTTGGGTGGGCGAAGACCTGCTCCTGGTTCGACGCCAACATCATCGACCGGATCGTGAACCTCACCGGGACGATCACGCGGGCCTTCGCGAACTTCGACGCCGCCATCGACAAGTACGTCGTCGACGGCGCGGTGAACGCGGTGGCCGACGGCACCGGCGCCCTCGGCGGAGCCCTGCGGCGCCTCCAGACCGGCCGCATCCAGACCTACCTCTACGGCGCGCTCGGCGGAGCGCTCGTGGTGGTCCTCATCAACTTCCTCATCAAGTAGGGAGCGAGACCCATGAACCACAGCTTCTTGTTCTTCAATGACGGGAACGTCCTCAGCTGGGCCACATTCTTTCCGCTGATCGGCACGGGCCTCATCGGCCTGATGCTCGCTCTCCGCGCCGTCGTCACCATCCCGAAGAAGGTGGCCGACGACGCGGCCCGGTGGATCGCGCTCGTGACGAGCGGCCTCTCCTTCCTCGCCGCCATCGCCGCCTGGAAGCTGTTCCAGCCGTCGCAGGCGGGCGCGCAGCTCGTCGCCCACGCGGTCTGGATCCGGTCCTTCAACATCGAGTACTTCGTCGGCGCCGACGGGCTCTCGATCTCGATGATCCTCCTCTCGGGGCTCATCTCCTTCATCGCCACGATCGCCTCGATGCCCTGGTGGTCGGGCGCGAAGGACCGTGAGATGGCGGGGATGGTCGACGACGGCCACGAGGATCCCCACCACCCCAAGCACTTCTCCATCCGGATGGTGCCGGGCTACATGGCGATGCTGCTCCTCCTCCAGACCGGCATGATGGGGACGTTCGTCGCCCTCGACATGTTCCTGTTCTACGCGTTCTGGGAGGTCATGCTCCTGCCGATGTACTTCCTCATCGGCATCTGGGGCGGTCCGCGCAAGGAGTACGCGGCGATCAAGTTCTTCCTCTACACCCTCGCCGGCTCCGTGCTGATGCTCATCGCGATCATCGGCCTCTACTACAACAGCCTCCCCTCGACGCTGATCGACGGCACCCTCACGCCGCACACGTTCAACCTGCTGACGCTCGCCGAGCAGGGCGCGAAGGGCGTCTTCGCCGCCGCCCCGCTGCTCCTCGGGATGAAGTTCACGTACGTCGCCTTCGTCTTCCTCTTCATCGGGTTCGCCATCAAGATCCCGATGTTCCCGTTCCACACCTGGTTGCCCGACGCGCACGTCGAGGCCCCGACGCCGATCTCGGTCATCCTGGCCGGCGTCCTCCTGAAGATGGGGCCGTACGGCATCCTCCGCTTCAACTTCGGGATCCTCCCCGACGCGACCCGCTGGGCCGCCAACGCGATCGCCATCTTCGGCGTGATCAACATCGTCTACGCCGCGTTCGTCTGCCTCGGGCAGAAGGACCTGAAGAAGATGATCGCGTACTCGTCCGTGTCGCACATGGGCTTCAGCCTCCTCGGGATGTCGTCGATGACGCAGACCGGGATCTCCGGCGCCGTCTTCAACCTCTTCACCCACGGCATCATCTCCGGGATGCTCTTCCTCATCGTGGGCGTGATCTACGACCGCGCCCACCACCGCGAGATCGAGAAGTTCGGCGGCCTCGCCACCGTGCTCCCCGAGTACACCGCGGTCATGGGGCTCGCCTTCTTCGCGTCGCTCGGCCTCCCCGGCCTCTGCGGCTTCATCTCCGAGTTCATGGTGTTCACCGGCACGTTCCCGACCTACACCACGCTCGTCGTCATCTCCGCGATCAGCGTGATCATCACGGCCGCGTACTACCTGTTCGCCATCCACCGGATGTTCCTCGGCAAGCTCAACCCGGTCTACAAGGGCTACCCCGACCTCAACTGGCGTGAGCGGCTGTCGCTCTACCCGCTCGGCGTGATCGCGGTCGTCCTCGGCTTCTACCCGCAGGCCGTGCTCGGGTCGATCAACGGGACGCTCGCCACCCTGATCGAGTCCGTCAAGAACGGCGCCCTCTAATCCGCGCCCCGGAGACCACGATGGATCTCGTCACCCAATTCGGCTCGGCGGTCCAGGACAACCTGGCTTCCGTCGGGTCGTTCCGCCCCGAGCTGGCGCTCACGTTCGGGACGCTCGCGCTGCTGCTCGCCGACGCAATATGGCGGAAGAGCAGCGCGCGGCGGACCGTCATGACCGTCGCAGCGCTGGCGGTCCTAGGCCTCACGGCCGTCCTGCTGGCCACCCAGCCGGTCGCCGGTTCCCTCCTCTTCAACGGCATGGTCGCCAACGACGCCTTCGGCACCTTCTTCAAGTGGCTCTTCGTCGGCGCCGGCGTCCTCACCGTCTCCATCGCGGCGCGGGGGACCGACTTCCCCGTGCAGCGCATCGGCCAGTTCTACGCGCTGCTCACGGCGGTCATCCTCGGCATGTTCCTCATGTCGAGCGCCTCGGACCTGCTGATGATGTACATGGCCATCGAGCTCGTCTCGATGGTCAGCTACACCCTCGCCGGGTTCAAGAAGGGCGATCGCAAGGCCGCCGAGGCCTCGCTGAAGTACGTCATCTACGGCGGCGTCGCCTCCGGCGTGATGCTCTTCGGCATGAGCTACCTCTACGGCCTCACGCGCACGACCGACATCTACCGCATCGCGACCGAGATCCAGGGGCTCGGCGCGGGGGGCCTCAGCCCCGCCTACAAGGTCACGCTGGTCGTCGCCGTCGTCTTCGTGACCGCCGGCATCGGCTACAAGGTCGCGGCGGTGCCGTGGCACATGTGGTGTCCGGACGTGTACGAGGGCGCGCCGACGGTCTTCACCGCGTTCCTCTCGGTCGGGCCGAAGGCGGCCGGCTTCGCGCTGGCGCTCCGGTTCTTCTACACCGCGTTCGCGACCCCCGCGGCCGCCGACGGGCTCGCGGCGACCATCGCCGGCGTCCCGTGGACCGCGGTGGTCGGCGTCATCGCCGCCGTGACGATGACGCTCGGCAACCTGACCGCGCTCTCGCAGACCAACCTCAAACGGCTCCTCGCCTACTCGTCGATCGCCCACGCGGGCTACGCGCTCATGGGCGTCTGCGCCCTCTCCGAGATGGGCAAGCAGAGCGTCATGCTCTACATGCTCATCTACCTCGTGATGAACGTGGGGGCCTTCCTCGTCGTCATCCTGGTCTCGGAGGCGACCGGCTCGGAGTCGATCCTCGACTACCGCGGGATGGCGAGGCGCCAGCCGCTGGTGGCGCTGGCGTTCGCCACCTTCCTGCTCTCCCTCACGGGGATCCCGCCCTTCGCGGGCTTCGTCGGGAAGTGGTACCTGTTCTACGCGCTCATCGAGCGGATCCCCGGTCCGGGCGGCTTCTGGTACGGGGTGCTGATGGTGATCGCCGCGCTCAACACCGCGATCTCGCTCTTCTATTACATGCGCGTCATCCGGGCGATGTACATCGACCCGCCGCACACGGAGCCGACGCCGATCAAGGCACCGATCTTCTACCAGGCCCTGCTCGCCTGCGGCTCGGCCGCGGTCCTGCTCTTCGGCGTCTGGTGGGCCCCGATGGTCGACTGGACCAAGGCCTCGCTGAACATGTTCGGCAACTAGGTCGCCCCCTCACCCTGACCCTCTCCCCCGGCGGGGGAGAGGGGACGGTTAGTAGACATGAGCCCTCTCCCCACCCGGGAGAGGGCTCTTCTCTTAGGGGCGCAGCGACTCGAGGCGCGCCAGCGCCTCCGCCGTCATGGTGACCGCGCCGAGCTGCCGCGCTGGCGAGACGCTGCCACCGTGGAAGTCGGAGCCTGCAGTGGGGACGAACCCGAGCTCCTCGGCGAGGCGGGCGTACTTGTCGCGCATCGAGGGATTATGCTCCGGGTGCACGGCCTCGAGCCCCACGACCCCGGCCTCGCGCAGCCGCCGCAGCTCTCCTCGCTCCAGCCCGGTGATCCCCGGGTGCGCCACCGTGACCGTCCCGCCGGCCCCCCGCACGAGCGCGACCGCGTCGGCCGCCTCCAGCCGGTAGCGCTGGACGTAGGCGGGCCTCCCCTCCCCGATGAAGCGGTCGAACGCCTCCCTCACCGTGGAGGCGCCCCCCGCGGCGACGATGGCCTTCGCGACGTGCGGACGGCCGATGGTCTTTCCGCCCGAGTGGCGCTCCACCTGATCGGCGCTGACGACCACGCCGACCCTGGCGAGCTTCTCGATGATCGCCACCATTCGCTCGCGTCGCCGCTCGGCGAGGAAGTCCTCGAACTTGCGCAGGCTTTCGTGCACCGGGTCCACGAAGTGACCGAGGAGGTGGATCTCGCGCTTGTCCAGGAACGCGGAGAGCTCGATGCCAGGCACGAAGCGGATCCTGTTGATACGCGCCGCGTCAGCGCCCGCTTCCAGCGCGGCCACCGTGTCGTGATCGCAGAGCCCCCAAACGGTGAGACCGGATGCCGCAGCACGACTGGCGAGGTCGCCTGCGACGTACTCCCCATCCGATGCCAATGAGTGTGTGTGGATGTCGATGATCGTCGCCGGACCGGACATTAAATGGACCTCATCCATGCTAGATTATGTGCCCTCGACGGCACCGTTCGGGGCCCCAACCAAAGAGATCTTATGCAGCATGTCCTGAGAATCTCCCGAAAGATCGACTACGGCCTTCGAGCGATGATCTACCTCGCGTCGATCCCTGGTGACTCGGTGATTCCCTTCCGGGAGATCGCCCGCCAGATGGACGTGCCAGAGGACTTCCTCGCGAAGATCCTCAAGACCCTGGTCGATCAGGGGCTCGTCCGCTCCACGCGCGGACCGCACGGCGGATACGCGCTGGCGCGCTCCGCGGTGGACGTCAGCTTCCTCGACGTGATCGAGGCCGTCGAAGGTCCGGTGGCCCTCAACGTGTGTCTCGATGGTGAGGACGCCTGCGGGCACTCCACCGCCTGCACGATGGTCCAGGTCTGGCGCCAGGGGCAGGAGCGGATGCTCGACGTCTACAGGCAGTCGAAGCTCTCCGACCTGGCCTTCAAGCCAACGTCGGATGGGCAGATCGGCCTCGTGCAGCTGAGCGCGGCGGCGGCGACGCGGCCTGTGCCGGCGGCCTGAAGCCAGCGCGTCACCTGACGGCTGCCCCTTCACCCATCCCTTCCCCCCGGAGAGGGGGAGAGGGATGAGCAACTTCGCTAGCGCGCCAGTTTCTTGATCAGCGCGTTGGCAGCCTTCGGGTTTGCCTTGCACTCGAGGAGCGCCGACATCATGAGCGGCGCCACGATCGTGGCGTCGGACTCCACGACGAACATCGGCGTGTCGCGCGTGAGCTTGTCCCAGGTGATCTTCTCGTTCGGCGTCGCGCCCGAGTAGGAGCCGTAGGACGTCGTCGAGTCGGAGATCTGGCAGAAGTAGGCCCAGGGCTTCACCGGCTCCTGGAGGTCGTACTTGATCGACGGGACGACGCAGATCGGGAAGTCTCCGGCGATGCCGCCGCCGATCTGGAAGAAGCCGACCCCCTTCCCCTTCGAGAGCACCTTGTACTGGTCGTAGAACGCGGCCATGTACTCGATGCCCGACTTCACGATCGCGGCGCTGCACTCGCCGGACTTCACGTGGGACGCGAAGATGTTGCCGAAGGTCGAATCCTCGTGACCGGGGACGACGATCGGCAGGTTCGCCTTCGCCGCCGCGAGCAGCCAGCACTCGTCCACCTCCCCCTCGTGGAGCTTGCGGGGGATGGCCTGGATCAGCTCGTAGAAGTACTCGTGCCAGAAGCGGCGCTTCCCGTTCTTCGTCGCGTCGAGCCACATCGGGACGATGAACTTCTCGACCGCGCGGAACGCCTCGTCCTCCGGGATGCTGGTGTCGGTGACGCGGCGCATCCGCTCCTCGAGGATGCGGGTGTCGTCGTCCTTGGTGAAGTACCTGTAGTCCGGGAAGTCCTTGTAGGAGTCGTGCGCGACGAGCCGGAAGAGCGACTCCTCCAGGTTCGCGCCAGTCACCGAGAACCCGTGGATCAGCCCGGCGCGGATGGCGGGCGCCAGCGTGATCCCCAGCTGCGCGGAGGACATCGCCCCCGCGACTGCCCAGAACATCTTCCCGCCCCCCTCGACGTGGCGCCAGTAGGCGATCAGCGCGTCGCGGGTGACCCGGGCGTTGAAGTTCTTGTAGTTCTTGAGGACGAACTCGAGGACGGGCAGTTGGTTGGTCGCCATGGGCCGCCTATCTAGCACGCCGGGAAGGCTTCGGAACAGGCGCGCGTGAGGGCGCCGGGGGCTCCCCGCCGAGCCGCTTGAGGGCCTCGCCCGCCGCGGGCCGCCAGCGCACGAGCAGGTTGTGCTCCCGCGCGAGCGCGACGAGGTCCGAGCGCTCTCCGTCCACGGAGAAGCGGCCGAGGGACACCCTCCCCCCGGCCAGCGCGAAGGCCGAGAGGGCGATCCAGACCACGAGCGCCCACTTGGCGCCGCCGAGGAGCGCCCCGAGCCCCCGGTCCGGAGGGCTGCGAACGGCGCCCGAGAGGCTCCGCGTCGCCAGGAAGAGGTGGCCGATCCAGGCGGACAGGATGCTGAACCCCAGGAAGAGCAGGAGCCCTGCGGCCGCGCTCGTCGGCCCCTGCGGTCCCCACCGGGAGAGGCCGCGCGCCACGGCGGGGCCGAGGTGCCACGCCGCGAGCCAGCCCACCAGGACGCCGGCGAGCTGGACGAGCTGGTGCAGGGCACCTGAGGAGGACCCGAACGCCGCGGCGAGCGCGAGGAACGCGACCGCCGCGAGATCGATGGCCATTCGCTGGAGGCTCCTCGGGCCTACTTGATCCGGTAGTCGCCCTTCGGGCGGGTCTTCTCCAGCTCGGTCTGGACGGCGGCCATCTGCTCCTTGAAGCGCGGGTTGGCCGGCTCGTACATCATCGCGCTCTTGAGCGCCGCCTCGGCCTTGTCCCACCGCTTCGCCTGGACCTCCTGGAGCGCCGCCTGGAAGAACTTCCGGCCGTTCGGGGTCTGCCCGAACTGCTCCTCGACCCTACGCTTCGCGTCCTCCTTCACCTGCGCCTCGTCGGCCTCGGTGAAGCGGAGCTTGGAGCCGCGGTCGGGGCCGGTGACGTCGGCCAGGTACTTCGCCCGCTTCTGGTCGTCGCGCAGGATGGTCCAGGCCTCGTTGACCCGCCGGTAGATCCGGCCGATCACCTCGCGGAGCACCGGATCCGCGGCCGCGGCGAAGCGGTCTGGGTGGAAGGCTCGCGACTCGCGGTAGTAGGCCGCCTTGATCTCCGGCGGCGACGCCGTCTGCGGGATCTTGAGCACGCCGAAGTAGTCGAGCTGATCGAGCACGTCGGCGAACGCCTGGACCTCGATGAGGAACTGCGGATCCATCTTGCGGGACTCCTTCGCCTGCGCCTGTCAGGCCCTGGGACCGCGCGCCAGCTCCAGCTCCGAGTTCTGGTCCGCCGCCAGCTGCAGGTCCTGCTCGGAGAGACCCGAGGACAGGCTGATCGTCGTCGAGGTCTTCTGGCCCGTCTCGAGGTCGGTGGCCGCCACGTTCACGATGCCGTTCGAGTCGATCTCGAAGGTCACCTGGATCTGCACCTCGCCACGGTACCCGATCCGGAAGCCCGTGAACTCGAACTCGCCGAGGAGCTCGCACTCCTCAGCGCGGTTCGACTGCCCCTGGTAGACCCGGACCTTCACGCGCTCCTGGCCGTCGCGGCTGGTGGTGAAGGTCTTGGACTTCTCGATCGGGATGGGCGTGTTCTTGTCGATGACCTTCTCGGTGAAGCCGCCCACCGTGCCGACCCGGAGCGTCAGCGGCGTGACGTCGAGGAGGTAGCTCGCCTGGCCGTCGGCCGCGCCGTCGGCGTTGAGGAGCGTGCTCGCCTGGATGGCGGCGCCGAGCGCCACCACCTCGTCGGGATCGATCCCCGCCATCGCCTCCTTCTGGAAGTAGTGGCGGACGCCGTTCCGGATGATCGGCAGCCGCGTGGGGCCGCCGACCAGGATCACGGCGTCCACGTCGCCCGCGGTGATCCGGGCCGACTGGAGCGCCTCGTCGCAGACCTTGAAGGTCCGCTGGACGAGGTCCATCACCATCCTGTTGAACTGCTCGGCGGTCAGGTGCGCCTCGAGGTCGAGGATCTGCCCCTCGGGCGACTGGCAGATCCCCTGGACGAGGATCTCGGCGACGCCGTCCCGCCCCACGTCGATCTTGGCCCGCTCGCCCGCCTCCTTGAGCATCTGCGTGCAGTACTTGTTCTGGCGAAGATCCAGGCCGTGCTGCTTGAGGAAGTCGTCGGCGAGCCACGCCATGACGCGGTCGTCGAAGTCGTCGCCGCCGAGGTAGGTGTCACCGGCCGTCGCGAGCACCTCGAAGACGTCCTTGCCGATCTCGAGGATCGACACGTCGAAGGTGCCGCCGCCGAGGTCGTACACGCAGATCTTCTGGGAGATGTCCTTGCCGAAGCCGTACGCGAGCGCCGCCGCGGTCGGCTCGTTGATGATCCGCAGCACCTCGAGGCCGGCGATCCGCCCTGCGTCCTTGGTCGCCTGCCGCTGGTTGTCGTTGAAGTAGGCGGGGCAGGTGACGACGGCCTTCGTCACCGGGCGGCCGAGCGCCGTCTCGGCGATCGCCTTCATCTCCTTGAGGACGAGGGCCGAGACCTCGGGGACCGAGAGGAGCTTGTCGCGGACCTGGATCCGGACCGCGTTGTTCGGCCCCTCGACGATCCTGTACGGCATCACCGCCTGGGCCTTCTTCACCTCGTCGGAGAAGTAGTACCGGCCGATGAGCCGCTTCGCCGAGTAGACCGTGCCGTCGGGGTTGGTGATGACGTTCTTCTTGGCGTCGTTGCCGACGAGGACCGTCGCGTCGTCGAGGAACGAGACGCAGGACGCGTGGGTCTTCTCCCCCCACTCGTTGAGGAGGACCTGGGGCTGCCCGGCGTGCGCCGTCGCGACGCACGAGTAGCTCGTGCCCAGGTCGATGCCGACGGCGATTTCGTCGTTCATGGCGAGTCTTCTCGGCGGCTGCCCGAGTCAGGGGATCCTAGACGAGGGGTCGGCATTCGGCAACGGCGGGGCGCGGTCAGACGATGGCCCACGGGCGCGGCACGAAGAGCGCCTCCCACGTCTCCAGCGCGAAGCGGTCGGTCATCCCCGAGATGAAGTCGGCCACGGCCCGCGGCAGCGCCTCGCCCTCGCGCGGGACGACCCCGAAGCGCTCGCGGCACCGCTCGGCGTCCTCGGTGCACCACTCCCAGAGGTCCTGCAGCAGCCGCTGGGCCTTCTGGAACTCCTCGTGGACGACCGGGTTCTCGTAGACGCGGGCGTAGAGGAAGTCGCGCAGGGCGAGCAGCGCCGCGTGCACCTCCGCCGACAGCACGACGTGGCCGCCGCCGTCGAGGTCGGTCGTCCGGATGACGTCCCCGATCAGCGTCGCGAGCCGCTGCGAGTGGCGCGCGCCGAGCACGCGCCGGATCTCCGCCGGCACGTCCGCCTCGGCGATCAGCTCGGCCCGCACGGCGTCGTCGAGGTCGTGGTTCACGTAGGCGACGATGTCGGCGACCCGGACGATCTCGGCCTCCAGGGTCTTCGCCGGCGCCCCGGCGCCGAGCAGGACGTCCCCCCTGCCCTTGGAGTGGCGCAGGATCCCGTCGCGGACCTCGGCCGTGAGGTTGAGCCCCCGGCCGTCCTTCTCCAGCAGCTCGACCACGCGCCCCGACTGCTGGACGTGGTGGAAGCCGCCGGGGACGAGCCGGGAGAGGACCCGCTCCCCCGCGTGGCCGAAGGGCGTGTGGCCCAGGTCGTGCCCCATCACCATCGCCTCGACCAGCATCTCGTTGAGCCGCAGCGCCCGCGCGATGGAGCGCCCCACCTGCGCGACCTCGAGCGTGTGCGTGAGCCGGTTCCGGTAGTGATCGCCGCGCGGCGCGAGGAAGACCTGCGTCTTCCCCTTGAGGCGCCGGAACGACTTGCAGTGGAGGAGCCGATCGCGGTCCCGCTGGAAGGCGGGGCGCATGTCGTCCTCGGGGTCGGGCCGGGCGCGCCCCTCGGACCGTGCGGACAAGGCGGCGCGGGGGTGGAGGGTCTGGACCTCCTGCTCCTCGAGCATCTCGCGGATGTTGCGCGCCATGATCACTCCCTACCCGCTCCCGGGCGCCCGCTCAACCCCGGCCGTAGAAGCTGGCCTCGAGCGTCAGCAGCAGGAGGTTGGAGAGGGCGTGGAAGAGGACGGGCGCGGCGAGCCCGCCGGTACGAGCGCGCAGCCAGCCGAAGAGGAGCGCGGGGAAGAAGGTCCCGAGCCGCCAGGGCGCGAGCACCACCAGGTGGCCGAGGGCGAAGAGCGCCTGGGTCCGGAGGAAGCCCGGCCCCAGCTCCGCGCCGAGCACCCGCACCGTCCGGCCCGGGCTGCGGCTCCACGCGGTCTGCAGGAAGCCCCTGTAGAAGAGCTCCTCCGGGAGGGCGACGACGAGGAGCTGCGCCACCATCGCCAGCGCGAGGCCTGGTGGCGCCCGCAGGGCGAAGCGCGGTGCGCCCACGTACGGGGCGAGCGTCCGGGCGAGCGGCGCCGGGAGGGCCGGCAGCGCCTCCACGAAGCCCTGGTAGCCGAGCGCGAAGATCGGGAAGACGGCCGCGGCCAGCCCCAGCGCCCAGAGCGCCCCGCGCCCCCACGCGCGCCACGTCCGCGCGTCGCGGACGCCCCACCACTGGAGACCGTACGCGTCCCAGTACTCGTCGCGCGCCCGCAGCGCGCGGTCCGGGAGCAGGACGAAGAGGAGCGCGGCGACTCCGGCGAGGTTGGCGGCGAGGAGGGGGACGCCGGCCGAGATCCCCTTCGCGATCGCGAGGGCGCCGATGGCCAGCGCCCAGGTGAGCACGAGCCGGCGCGGCGGGATCGCCACCTAGTCCTGCAGGTGCGGCGTCGCCGTCGCCTTGGTGACGAGCGCCACCGCGTGGTCCGGATCGAACGGCTTGCGGAGGATCTCGTCCGCGCCCAGCCGCTTGTACATGTCGAGCTCCCGGTCGCTGATCCGGGAGCTCATCAGCACGAGGAACGTCTTCTTCCAGTGCGGGTGGGCCTTCACGAGCCGGCAGACGTCGGCCCCGTTGAGCCGTGGCATGTAGATGTCGAGGAGGATGGCGTCCGGGCTCCCGGAAGCCAGCTTCCGGAACACCGCCTCGCCGTCCATCGCGGTCTCGACTTCGTAGCCGGCGTCCTCGAACGCCCCGGAGAGGGCGTCGATGATCGCCTGCGAGTCGTCCACGACGAGGACCGTCTTCCGCCGGCTCATTGACGTAGGTTTATACTCGAAATGCCATGCTCCGCGAACCCGCAGTCGCGGGCCGATTCTACCCAGGCAACCCCTCGCGGCTCGCCGCCGAGCTGGATGGCTTCCTGCAACCGGCTGCGGAGCCGGGCTCGGCCAAGGGTTTGGTGGCGCCACACGCCGGCTACATGTACTCGGGGGCCGTCGCCGGCGACGTCTACCGCCGGGTGGAGATCCCGCCACGCGTCGTCATCCTGGGCCCCAACCACACGGGGCTGGGCGCGCCCGCCTCACTCTGGCCCGGCGGCAGCTGGCGGACGCCGCTCGGCGACGTCCCGATCGACGCGGCGCTGACGGAGGCGCTCGCGAGGGCCCCCGGAGTCGAGCTGGACGACGAGGCGCACCTCCACGAGCACTCCCTGGAGGTCCAGGTGCCCTTCCTGCAGCGCCGGCAGCCTGCCCTCTCCCTCGCCGCCATCTGCCTCGGACCGCTCTCCTGGAAGGCCTGCGAGGCGCTCGGCAAGGCGCTCGGAGCGGCGGCGACCGCGGCCGGCGCCCTGATCGTCGCGTCGAGCGACATGAGCCACTACATCCCAGCCGCCGAGGCGCGGGAGAAGGATCAGCTGGCGATCGACCGGATCCTGGCGCTGGACCCGGCCGGGCTCTACGAGGTGGTCCGGCGCGAGCAGCTCTCGATGTGCGGCTTCATCCCCGCGACCGTCATGCTGGTCGCGGCGCGCGAGATGGGGGCGACGCGCGGCGAGCTGGTCCGGTACGGCCACTCGGGCGAGGTGACCGGGGACGACACGCAGGTGGTCGGCTACGCGGCGATCCGGGTGTGGTAAAACCCGCCGCCATGACGGAAAAGGTTCGAGTCCGCTTCGCCCCCTCGCCCACCGGCTACCTCCACGTCGGCGGCGCCCGCACGGCCCTCTTCAACTGGCTCTGGGCGCGCCACACCGGCGGGACGTTCGTCCTCCGGATCGAGGACACCGACCAGTCGCGCTCCACGAAGGAGGCGGAGGAGGCCATCTTCGAAGGGATGCGCTGGCTCGGGCTCGACTGGGACGAGGGGCCGGACGTCGGCGGCCCGCACGGCCCCTACCTCCAGATGCAGCGGCTCGACATCTACAAGGCCCACGCCGAGAGGCTCATCAAGGAGGGGAAGGCCTTCGCCTGCTACTGCACGAAGGAGGAGCTGGACGCCGGCCGCAAGGTCGCCGAGGCCGCCAAGATCCAGTTCCGCTACCCGGGGACCTGCCGCGAGAAGCCGTACGACCCCTCGCGGCCGCACGTCATCCGGTTCCGCGTGCCGGAGACCGGCAGCACGGGCTGGAACGATCTCGTGAAGGGGCGGATCGAGACGCCGCACGACACGCTGCAGGACGAGGTGATCCTCCGCTCGGACGGCGTGCCGCTCTACAACTTCGGCGCCGTCGTCGACGACGTGACGATGAAGATCAACCTGGTCGCCCGCGGCGACGACCACGTGAACAACACGGCGCGCCAGATCCTGATGTACCAGGCGCTCGGCTACCCGGTCCCGCGCTTCGCCCACCTGCCGATGATCCTGGGGGCGGACAAGGCCCGGCTCTCGAAGCGCCACGGCGCGACCAGCGTCACCGCCTACCGCGACATGGGCTTCCTGCCGGAGGCGGTGGTGAACTACCTCGTCCGGCTCGGCTGGTCGCACGGCGACCAGGAGATCTTCACGCTCGACGAGCTGGTGAAGTTCTTCGACTTCACGAGCGTGGGCGCGACCGCCGGCGTCTTCAACCCGGACAAGATGCTCTGGGTGAACCACGAGTGGCTGCGGAAGCTCACGCCGGCCCAGCTGGCCGCGAAGGCCCTCCCATTCTTCCGCGCCGCCGGGCTCGACGCCCAGGACGACGCCAAGCTGGTGAAGATCGCGGCGCTCGGACAGGAGCGGACGAAGAGCCTCGTCGAGCTGGCGACCTGGGCGCGCTACTTCTACCTGCCGATCGCGCTCGACCCCAAGGCCAAGGCCAAGTTCCTCGTCGCCGACACGAAGCCGCTGCTGCAGGCGGTCCGCGACGGGATCGCTGCCATGGAGGCGCCCGAGGAGAAGGCGCTGGAGGCGCTCTTCACCGGCCTCGCCGAGGCGAAGGGGCTGGGGCTCGGGAAGATCGCCCAGCCGGTCCGGGTCGCGCTCACCGGCGGCACCGCGTCGCCCAGCATCTACGACGTCGTCATCCTGCTCGGGAAGGCGACCTCGCTGCAGCGGCTGGACGACGCGATCGGACTCTGCGGGTAGGTCATTCTCGGCCAGCGTCCCATGAAGATGAGGGGCGCCGGCTCGACGCGGCCGCGGCTTCGCCGACGACGGTTTGCAGCTGCGAGGCCGGGCGGCCTGGGCCCACTCCCCCCCCCGGGGTCACGGCTGCCGGGCATCTGGCGCGGGCGGTCGGCTCGCACCACGCGTGAACCGGTCCATCAGCTCGTCGCCGTAGACGCGCCTCGCCGCGAGGAGGTTATGAGCCGCACAGGCCAAAGTGAGATTCGCGGCGCTGGACTCGCCACCCAGGGCGAATGGGTGAATGTGGTCGAACTGAAGCCTGTGGGTGGAGCCACAGGTCTCGCCGCTCTCCAGCCTGAACTGGCAGCGTCCCCCGTCGCGGAGCCAGACCTCGCGCCTCACCGCCGCCGGGATGT
>JBAVTL010000036.1:0-12133 GCA_049696175.1 Anaeromyxobacteraceae bacterium | reverse complement strand
CCCGACGCCTCGGTGGCCGCGAGGAACGCGTGGCGCACGAACGGGGACGCGCGCTCGCGCTCGTGGGCGAAGAGCGCGTCCCACTCCTCCTCGGCCACCTCCGCGATGGACGAGAGGATCACCGGCTCCAGCCCGCGGACCATTCGCACCCTCATAATGGCCCGGGAGCGGCGTCGCCCCCCATCGGAGCAGGGGTATTTCTGGAGCGCCCCTTCATCCCCGAGCGGCGCGGGGCCCGTCGGGGTACATGTAGAGCCAAAGAAAGACAGGCAAACATGAGCTTCAGCGATCTCGGCAAGAAGACGGAGCCGCACGTGGATACGCCCGCACAGGCGGAGGCGAGGGCCCAGGCGATGGAGGACGTCAAGGCGAAGGCGACCGCCAAGTCGGCCAAGGCCGCCACTCAGCGCGAGGGCAAGAAGACGGCGGACGCCGGCAAGCCCTAGGGCTGAGAGAACCGCACGCAGCAGGCCGAACAGGGGGAGGCACGCGCCTTCCCTTCCCGAATCACGATGTATGCGTGGCGAGCGTGGGCGTCTTTGCGCCCGGATGATCCCGTCTGCGCCGAAAGACCCCCAGTATGGCAAACCGATTCGACGTGAAGCCGTCCGACACCCGCGATCCGAAGGAGAGCGAGAGCGCGGCGGCGCACGTGAAGGAGCTGCAGGAGAAGGACTTCGAGAAGGAGGTGGCCGAGGCGCCCTTGCCCGTCGTCCTCGACTTCTACGGGACGGACTCCAAGCCGTGTGACGCGCTCGCCCCCAGGTACGCGGCGGTCGCGGAGAAGTTCGCGGGGAAGGTTCGCTTCCTCAAGGTCCTGCGCCAGCAGAACCTGGAGCTCGCCGCGAAGCTGAGCGTCACCGGCGCTCCCACGGTCCTCTTCTTCAAGGACGGCAAGGAGCTCGGCGAGCGGCTGAGCGGCGAGGTTCAGCGGACCGCGCTCAAGGCAGGCGTCGAGGCGCTGCTGGCGTAGGCCACACCCCAGCCGTGACTCCCGCGCGGAGATGGCTAAGATGCGCGCATGTCCATCACCGCTGCGCAGTGGACTGGCCGTCCCTGCTGGGCCGAGATCGATCTCGACGCCCTCGCCCACAACGTCCGCGTCCTCGCCGTCCGCGCCGCCCCCACCCGCCTCATGGCGGTGGTGAAGGCCAACGCCTACGGCCACGGCGCGGTCGCCTGCGGGCGGGCCGCGCTGGAGGCGGGGGCGGTCGCGCTCGCCGTGGTCTGCGTGGACGAGGGGGAGGAGCTGCGCCGCGCCGGCATCGCGGCGCCGATCGTCGTCATCGGCTACACCCCGCCCTCCGACGCGGAGCGCGTCGCGGCGCACGGCCTGCAGCCAGCGGTCGGCGATCCCACCTTCCTCGAGGCGCTCTCCAGGGCCGCCGCCGCGCGCGGCGTGACGGTCTCGATCCACCTGGAGCTGGAGACCGGGCTCAACCGGCACGGCCTCGTGCCCGACGCGCTGGTCGCGCTCGCCGAGCGCGCGCGCGCCATGCCGGGGATCCGCGTCGAGGGGATCTTCACCCACTTCGCAGCCGCCGAGGAGGGGGACCAGCGCTTCACGAAGCGTCAGTTCGAGATCCTCCGGACCACGGCCGCGCGCGTGCCCTGGATCCCGACGCGCCACTGCTCCGCGTCGGCTACCACGCTCCTCGATCCGGAGATGGCGCTCGACCTCGTCCGCCCCGGGCTCGCCATGTACGGCTACAAGCCGGCCCCGTGGGTCGGGACCGAGGACGACCTCCTCCCGGTGCTGTCGCTCCGGTCGCGGGTGGCCCGCGTCCTCGAGATCGAGCCGGGCGAGACGGTCGGGTACGGCCGCACCTGGGCCGCCTCGCGGCGCTCGCGGATCGCGCTCGTGATGTGCGGGTACGGCGACGGCTACCGGCGAGGCTACGGCAACCGCGCCCACGTCGTCATCGGCGGCCGGCGCGCCCCGGTGGTGGGGCGCGTGGCGATGGACATGTGCATGGTGGACGTGACGGCCCTCCCCGAGGTGCACCAGGGGGACGTGGTCACCCTCCTCGGCCGGGACGGCGACGAGAAGGTGGACGCCGACGAGCTGGCGGCGCTCGCCGACACCATCTCCTGGGAGGTCCTCACCGCGATCACCAGCCGCGTGCCGCGCCTGTACGTGAAGGGCGGCGAGGTGGTGACGGTGACGACGCTCAACGAGCGCGTCCCCGAGGCAGCGCGCCGCTAGGCCGCGCCCACCGGCTCCGGGCGACCCGCGTCGGGCAGGAGCCCCTCCGCGTCCCGAGGGTACCCCGCTCCGCTCCTCACTGCGAGGGGCCCGTTGCGTGCCCGAGGCCGCCATCCGCGCGGTGCCGAGGGGACTGCGCCGCCCCCCCGGGATCGGGTATAACCCGCTCCCTCTCGCCTCCCTGGGAGCCTCGCCTTGCCGTCCGTCACCCGCATCGAGATCGGGACCCGCCCCGGCTACACAGACAGCCGTGGCGCGAGCACAGCCCGGAAGATTCGCGAGCACCTCGGCCTCTCCGTGTCCGCGGTCCGTACGCGCGACCTCTACCTGGTGGAGCCCGGCCTCTCCGACGCCGACGCCGCCCGCGTCGCCTCCGAGTTCGCCGGCCCGGTCGTCCGCCAGGGCGCGGCCGGCCGGCTGGACGACGGCCCGTTCGACGTCGTCGTGTCCGTCGGGTACAAGCCGGGCGTCACCGACCCGGTGGGGAAGAGCGCCCGGGTCTGCATCGAGGACCTCCTCGGCCGCTCCCTCGGCGCCGCGGCTCACGTCTACTCGGGGAGGATGTTCCTCCTCTCCGGCTGCGACGTCGCCACCGCCGGGAGGATCGCGAAGGCGCTCCTCGCCAACGAGGTGATCGAGCGGATCACCGTCCAGTCCTTCGCGGACTGGAAGGGCTCGCCACCCGACCTCGAGACGCCGCGGGTGGCCGAGCACGCGCCCCACGCGGTCGAGGCGATCTCGCTCGAGCTCGACGACGCGGCCCTCGCGAAGCTGTCGAAGGACCGGCTGCTCGCGCTCACGCTCCCGGAGATGCGCGCCATCCGCGACTTCTTCCGGCGCGAGGCAGGCGAGCCCCGCCGCCAGGCGCTCGGCCTCGGCGCGCAGCCGACCGACGTGGAGCTCGAGTGCCTCGCCCAGACCTGGTCGGAGCACTGCAAGCACAAGATCATGAACGCGACCATCTCCTACTCGGAGGAGGGCGGTCCTCCCGAGGAGATCCGGTCGATCTTCAAGGAGTACATCCGCGGGACGACCCGCGCGGTCGAGCAGCGGATCGTGGCGCGGGAGGGGAAGAGCTGGCTCGTCTCGATCTTCCACGACAACGCCGGCGTCATCGAGGCGACCCCACGGTACCACCTCGTCTACAAGGTCGAGACGCACAACAGCCCGTCGGCGCTCGACCCCTACGGCGGCGCCATGACCGGGATCGTCGGCGTGAACCGCGATCCGTTCGGCACCGGCCTGGGCTCCGACCTGCTCTCCAACGTCTGGGGCTACTGCTTCGGCCCGCCGGATCACGCCGCCCCGCTGCCCGCGACGCTGCTCCACCCGCGCCGGATCCGCGAGGGCGTCCACGCCGGCGTCATCGACGGCGGCAACCAGTCCGGCGTCCCCTACGCGCGCGGCTGGGAGTTCTTCGACGAGCGGTTCCTCGGCAAGCCGCTCGTCTACTGCGGCACCGTGGGGCGCATGCCGGTGACGGTGGCCGGCCGCGCGACGCACGAGAAGGCGGCCCTCCCGGGCGACCGGATCGTGATGGTGGGCGGGCGGATCGGGAAGGACGGGATCCACGGCGCCACCTTCTCCTCGGCCGAGCTGACCGAGTCGAGCCCGGTCCAGGCCGTCCAGATCGGCGACCCGATCACGCAGAAGATGATGTTCGACTTCCTGCTGGAGGCCCGCGAGAAGGGGCTCTTCTCGTCGGTCACCGACAACGGCGCAGGCGGCCTCTCGTCGTCGGTCGGCGAGATGGCGAGGCAGCCGGGCGGCGCGAGGCTCGACGTCACGACGGCGCCGCTCAAGTACCAGGGGCTCGCGCCTTGGGAGATCCTGGTCTCGGAGGCGCAGGAGCGGATGACGCTGGCGGTCCCGCCCGCGAAGCTCCCAGAGCTGCTCGCGCTCGCGAAGCTCCGCGAGGTGGAGGCGACCGATCTCGGCGAGTTCACCGCGGAGCCCTGGTTCGAGGTGCTCCAGGGCGATCGGACCGTCGCCCTCCTCCCGATGGAGTTCCTGCACGAGGGCGATCCCGAGCTGCGGGCCGTCGCCGAGTGGACCACCGTCAAGCCTCCCGCCGTCCAGGCTAAGGCGATGCCGGCGGACGCCGAGGAGGGGAACGCGCTCGCCCGCGACTTCCTCGCGCGCGACAACCTCCGCTCCAACGAGGAGCTCTGCCGGACCTACGACCACGAGGTGAAGGGGCTCACGGTCGTGAAGCCCTGGGTCGGCGTCCACCGCGACGTCCCCTCCGACGCCTCGGTCCTCATGATCGCCCACGACGGCGACCTGACCGGCTACGCGCTCGCGGAGGCGGTCTTCCCGACCTACTCCGACGCCGACGCCCACGCCATGGCGCAGGCCGGCGTGGACCTCGCGGTCCGGCGCGTGGTCGCCGCCGGCGGCCGGCTCGACCGGATCGCGGCGCTCGACAACTATTGCTGGCCCGATCCGATGGAGGGGCCGAACAACCCGGACGCCCGCCGGAAGATGGCGGCCCTCGTCCGGGCCTCCCGCGGCCTCTCCGAGATCTGCATCGCCTACGGCGTCCCGCTCGTCAGCGGCAAGGACTCGATGAAGAACGACGCGGTGATCGCCGGGACGCGGATCTCGATCCCGCCGACGCTCCTCGCCTCCGCCATCGCAGTCGTGCCCGACGTCCGCAAGGCGCTCACGCTGGAGGCTGACGAGGCGGGCGAGCTGCTCTATCTCGTGGGCGACACGCGCGACGAGCTCGGCTGCACCGAGTGGGCCGCCGCGCGGGGCGTCAAGGGCGGCGAGGTCCCGCGCTGCCAGCCGGACGCCTTCATCGAGCGGTACGCCGCCGTCGCGGCACTCATCCACGATGGGAAGATCGTGGCGGCCCACGCCCCGGGGCGCGGCGGGCTCCTGCCGTCGCTCTTCTACATGGCGCGCGCGGCCGGGCTGGGGCTCGGCGTGGAGCTCTCGCGCGTGCCGCGCCAGGGGAAGGTGGGCTGGGAGGGGCTCCTCTTCGGTGAGTCGGCCGGGCGGTTCCTCCTCGTCGTGCGCCCCGAGGACGCGATGACCGTGGAGCAGCGGCTGGCCGGCATCCCGGTGGCGCAGATCGGCGCCTTCGACGAGGGGGACCGGCTCAGGATCTGGCTCGGCGGCCACGCGCTCGTGGACGACGGGGTCGCCGCGCTCGCAGCGGCGTGGAAGCGCGAAGGGAGGCAGTCGTGAAGCGGGCGGCGCGGGTCCTCATCCCTACGGGCTTCGGCCTCAACTGCGAGGAGGAGACGGCGGCGGCGTTCCGGATGGCCGGCGCGGAGGTGGACCTCGTCCACCTGACCGACCTCTTCGCGCGGAGCCACGGCCGGAAGCTGACCGACTACCAGGTGCTGGCGTTCATCGGCGGGTTCTCCTACGGCGATCACGTCGCCGGGGGGCTCGTCCTCGCGACGCGGATCCGCGCGCACCTGATGGTCGATCTCCAGGCGTTCCTCGGAAACGGCGGGCGGGTCCTCGGGATCTGCAACGGCTTCCAGACGCTGGTGCGGCTCGGCCTCCTCCCCGGTCCAGAGGAGGGCGCCGCCGACTTCGTGCCGCGCGCCGCGCTCAACAACAACGACCGGCTGGGCTACCGGGACGCGTGGGTGACGCTCGCGACCGACCCCGCCGCGCGGTCACCGTGGACGCACGGCGTGGGGACGATCGACCTGCCGACGCGCCACGGCGAGGGGAAGCTGATCCTCGAGTCGGACGCGCTCCTCGATCGCCTGGAGAAGGCGGGGCAGGTGGCGTTCCGGTACGTCGACCCGAGCGGGAAGCAGACCGAGGAGTGGCCGTGGAACCCGAACGGCTCCGCGCGCGGCGTCGCCGGCCTCACCGACCGGACCGGGAACATCCTCGGCCTGATGCCCCACCCCGACGCGGTCCTCTATCCGTGGCACCACCCCGACTGGCCGCGAAAGCGGCGCGTGCTGGAGGCGCAGGAGCCGGCCGGCCTGCGGCTCTTCCGGGCTGGGATCACCGGGATCTGAGCGGCGCTACGGCAGGCTGAGGTACCAGAGGAAGGTACCGCCCGCTGGAATGCTCATCCCGCACGCGCGGTAATCCACCGTGCTCCCGTCGATGGACGAGACCCCCATGGCCCGGAGGTCGTGCGCTCCCTGGGGGATGTTGCTGACCGTGAACGAGGCGGCGGGGAGGATGGTGGCGGGCTGGAGCCGCTCGGTGCCCCAGCTGTTGCCGGTGCAGCCCGTGGGAGATGGCGGGTCGAAGAGGAAATCGATGGTGTCTGCGGTGTTGTTCACGACCGTGAGGCATCCGGTGCCGGCGGCCATGTAGAGGGACCAGGTGAAGGTTCCGGCCGCCGGGACGACGATCACATTGGTCGCCCATGTCAGGCTGTCGGCCCCGACGGCGCTCACGTCATAGGTGCCCGCCGGCAGCGCGAGGGTGAAGGTGGCGGCTCCGGAGGCGATCGGGGAGGCGAGCTGGTTGGGCGACCAGCTCGGTGACGACGAAGGCCTGACGTACAGCTCGGTGATCTCGACGCAGTGGTGGTTCGTCACCGCGAGCGAGCCCATCGCGGGCGAGGGGAGCGTCCAGGAGAAGGTGCCGCCGTCGGTGATGGCGACCGTGCTCGTCTGCCAGTTGGTGATGCCGTCCGAGGCGACCGCCCTGAAGTCGTAGCTGCCCACGGGAAGCGGGGTGAGGGTGTACGTGCCCGCCGGACTGATCTGGGTGGCCAGCAGATCCTGCCCCCAGGAGCCGGCGCCCGCCGGCGACGCGTAGAGCTCCGCGATGACGAAGGTGGTGCTGTTCACCACCTGGAGCGAGCCACTGCCCGAGGCGAAGGTGGCGGTCACGGACCGGTCGACGGTCATCGTGACGCCGCAGGTCGCGCCGGTAGAGGAGTCACAGCCGGTCCAGCCCGTGAAGGCCGAGCCGGCGTCGGCGGTGGCGGTGAGCGTCACCGCGGCGCCGGAGCTGAAGGAAGCGCTGCACGTGGTGCCGCAGCTGATCCCTCCGCCGGTTACCGTCCCCGTCCCGTTGCCGCCCTTCACGACGGTCAGCGCGTGCGTCGTCCCCACCGTGTCGAAGGTGGCGGTCACGGACCGGGCGGCGGCCATCGTGACGTTGCAGGTCGTGCCGGTGGCGGAGTCACAGCCGGTCCAGCCGGCGAAGGCCGAGCCGGCGTCGGCGGCGGCGGTGAGCGTCACCGCGGCGCCGGTGTTGAAGGAGGCGCTGCAAGTGGTGCCGCAGCTGATCCCCCCGCCGGTCACCGTCCCCGCCCCGTTGCCGCCCTTCACGACGGTCAGCGCGTGGGTGACTGGGAGGAGCTCGAAGGTCGCGATGACGGACCGGTCGACGGCCATCGTGATGTCGCAGGTCGTGCCGGTGGCGGAGTCACAGCCGGTCCAGCCGGCGAAGACCGAGCCGGCGTCGGCGGTGGCGGTGAGCGTCACCGCGGTGCCGGAGTTGACGGAGGCGCTGCACGTGGCGCCGCAGCTGATCCCCCCGCCGGTCACCGTCCCCGTCCCGCTGCCGCCCTTCACGACGGTCAGCGCGTGGACGAGGGGCGTGCCTCCGCCTCCTCCTCCGCCTCCTCCGCCACAGGCGGCGAGGCCCACTGCAAGCGCGGCAAGCATCGGTCTTCCAGCTGCCATGGTGGTCATGGCGACACCCCGTTCGACGCTCCGGGAAGCAGCCGCGGGTCGACACCCGCGACTGCTCCCCGCGATGGACGACCACTCTCCGCCTACGGACCCGTGCGGATGGGGAACGGCATGGCGTTCGCCCAGGCGGAGAATCCGCCAAAGCCGTTGTTCGCCCGGATCCGGTAGTAGTAGACGGTGTTGCGATTCACGCTCTGCTGCAGCGTCCTCAGGGTGCCGGTCGCCGTGAAGGTGCTCGGGCGGGTCGTGAACGAGAGGTTCTCGGCGCGTTGGATCGTGAAGGAGGCCGGGTTGGCCGCGGCGACCCAGTTCAGCGTCGCCGTGTAGCTGGTGCCGGCGGCCTTGACGGCGGAGACGGTGAGTCCGGTCGGCGCGCGCGGGATCGCCGGCAACGACACCGAGACGGTCGCCGGCGGCACCGGGCTGTACGCCGACAGGCCGGCTCCGTTCAGCGCGGCCACCCGGTAGAGGTAGGTGGTGCCGAAGACGACCGTCGCGTCCCCGTACGTCACGCTACCCGTGTTGTTCCGCGCCCCAGGCGCGGCGATCCGGGCGAAGTTGGTGCAGTCGATCGCCGGTGGCACCACCGCGCAGCGTTCGACCGAGAAGGCCGTCTCGTTGGTGGCGTTGTCCATCCACGTCAGCCTCACCATCGGTCCGGGCTGCAGGACCGCCGCCAGGCTGGTTGGAGCGGTCGGAACCCCTGGGGCGGCGCCCACGAGGACCTCGATGGTGTTGGAGACGGAGTCGGCGGACATGGTGGGGAAGCCGGCCGTGAAGAGGTCGCCGACCGGAGGGCCGATCGCGGCCACCCGGTACCAGTACCGGCTGTTCACCGCCGCGGTCCTGTCCTGGAACGTCACGAGGCCGGTCGTGGTGGGCGTCGGGTTGGAGAAGTTGAACGACGCCATCCCGGTCGTGAAGGCGGGGTCCGAGGCCCGCTGGATGGTGAACTGGACCTCCTTGATGGAGTTGTCCATCCAGGTCAGGTTGACGATCGGGTTGTTCAAGGTGCCGGCCACGACGCCGGCGAGGCTCGTAGGCGTCTTGGGAGGCACCGCGACCGCCATCGCGTGCATCATGTCCATCTCTTCATGGGCGAGGATGTGGCAGTGCCACATGTACTCCCAGCCGTAGTTGACGTAGTGGTTCAGGATCTCGGGAATCAGGATACCGGCCGGGTTGAACCAGCCAGCGGGTGCCGGCGGGATCAGCGTGGCACCTTCGGGCAGCGTCGGGTCGATGAGCCGGACGCTGTCGGGCACGTCGAACGGGAGCTGGTCCGGAGAGGGAACGGTCGGCCGCAGGGCGAGGTAGGTGATCTCCAGCGGGTTCACCCTGAACGTGTCCTTCCAGCCCAGCTCGATGGGGTCCACCCCCAGGTTGATCCCGTCCTGGGCCACGCGGTTCACCACCTGGGTGTGGAACAGGTGGGTGTGGATGGTGTGGGTGTCCACGCCGTTGTGGAAGATCCTCCAGAGCTGCGTCCCGTCAGGCATCACCCCGATCGGCGTCGTCTCGAGCGAGCCCCTGGCGACGTCGGTGGGTGGGCTCGCGAAGCCGTACGGGATCAGGACGTGGACCGGTGAGAGCGGGTTCGAGAGGCCGAGCATGCCGCTCATCCGGCCGTACATGGTGTCGTAGACGCCGCCCATCTCATCGTGCATCGCCTTCATCTCCAGCGGGATCGTGACGGCGGGCTGCAGGACGCCGTTCGCGTCGGTGGGCTGGAAGGTCTTCGCCGTGTCGGCGATCTGCACGTACTGCCCCGCCGCCGTCGCAGGGAACGTGCTGGCGTAGGCGGAGTCGTAAGCGGCCTGCGGGACGATGATCGGAGGCTGGGTGGCCTCGAAGACCCCTCGCTTCGTGGCGGTCTTGGTCCAGACGGCCTGGAGATTGGCGAGCGTGACGTCCGTGGTCGGCGTCGTGACCGTCGCACCGACCCGGATCTGCATGATGGTGCGGGTGTTGGGGCCGTAGCCGGGCTGCGTCGTGGGCGCGCCGCCGACGTCCAGCTGGCTGGGGACGCCGGTGAAGTAGTCGTACACCGGCACGCCGGCCGGGAAGGCGGCGGGGGCGTCGTTGTAGAGCACGAGCGTCTTGCCCGCATAGGCGCTGAAGTCGACCACCACGTCGGCCCGCTCCGCAGATCCCAGGAGGAGCGAGTGCTGGTTGACCACCCCGTAGTTGAAGGTCGTCGGGTTGAGGTTCCAGCCAACGGGCTGCGAGGGCACCACGAGCGGCGACGGCACGAAGCCGCCCTCGGTTCCGATCAGGATCCAGTCCGGTCCCTTCGTCGCCGGGTCGGGGATGCCGCTCGGCCATTGCGCGTACTGGTTCGCCGGCGCGACGCCGACCGGGACCATCTTGACCTCGGTGCAGTTCTCGACGGGGACGACGGCCGTCCCGTCGCACAGCACGGTGCCGAGGGTTCCGGGGGTCGTCGGCGTGGTCTTGTCCGCGGCGACGTAGAGCTGCAGGTTGAGCATCCTGTCGTCTCCGCCGCTCAGGACACGGAACCGGTAGGCCTTCGGCTCCACGTCCAGGTACGGATAGGCGGCGCCGTTGACGACCGGCGTGTCCATGAAGGCCTCCCCCGCCATTGAGGGGCTAGGCACCCCAGGCCTCATCGGCGGCTCCCAGGGCGCGGTGCAGCCGGGACCCGGTGGGACCAGGTCGCAGTCGGCCTGGTGGTACTCGTTCATCATTGGCCCCATCTCGATGCATCCCACGGGGCCGCCGTTGACGCACTCGGGGACGGGCGGATTGAACCAGGGACCGTAGTGCCAGCGGCCGAAGGCGTTGACGCCCGCGAGGTCCCACGGGTTCTGCGCGGTCATGTAGACGTGCGGGTACCAGAGGTCGCCCGTGACCGCGGCCGTGAGGTTCCCGGTGAGCGGGTCCCTCGGCCCGGTCCCCGCGTTCCACGTGGGGTCCTGGGCGAAGACCGTGGCGGCGTCGACGAAGGTCCTGTCCTGGATGACCAGCGGAGTGCCGATGTCCGGGAGGACCTTGAGCAGGCCGGGGTTCACGCCCGAGACGTTGGTGCCGTTGATCAGGTCCTGTTCGACGGCGTCCGTGAGCACGTATCCGGCCGCCTCTCCCGAGTACACGTTGAGGCGCGTGATGCCCATCGAGTGGTCGTGGTAGAACTGCAGGCGAGCGCTCTGCGCGTTGGTGTAATAGAAGGTCTGGCACCCGCTGCTGTTCTTCCCGGCGGGCGCGACGTCGCAGTCGACGTTGCCTCCCGCGTCGAGCATGTCAGGCACGTTCCGCATGCTCACGCCCTTCGGGTACGGGGTGACCTCGTCCGCCGGCGTGATCCACTGGTGCGGGGTGCCGTCGCTGATCCAGACGGTGTTGTTGCCGTGAAGGTGGATGACGCCACGGTTCTGCGTGTACTTGTCGCCCGCCGCGCCGGGGAGCGACGGCCCCGTTCCGGAGCCCATGACGCTCTCGTCCACGGGGAGGAAGAGGTTCCCACCCGCGCCGGCAGGGAGCAGGTTGTAGAACTTGATGCGAGCCGGCCTCGGGTCGCCGTCCGGACTCGCCACGCCATGGGCGCGCCCCTTGGCGACGATGATGGGCCCCATGTAATGAGGGCTGTCGACGCCGATCGCCGGGGTGCCGTCGGGCTTCAGGATTGGAGCGCCGCCAGGCTGGGTCAGGGCGACGCCGGCGCCGGGGACGGCAGCCGTGGCGAGCTGGACGTAGCCCCGGAGCCGCGTCGGCGGCAGGTCCGAGTGCATCCGCTCGGTGAACTCGACGAGCGCGATCTCGTAGTAGTCGACCGTCTGCCCGCTGACGACCTTCGTCTCGGGAACGGCGATCGGGATGTACTGCCCGAGCGCGTTCGCGCCTGCGGGCGTCAGGCCGGGCATCTTGTCGACGAACTTGCGCATCCCGCCGACGAGCGCGTTGATCTGTGCCGAGGCGCCGGCGCCCACGCCGGTGGCGTCGGTGATGGCGACGACGGGAGCGCTGTACCCCGAACCCCCGTTCGTGACGGTGATGCCGAGGATGGCGCCCGTCACGGGATCGATCTGGGTCAACGGGTCGATGGTGGCCGTGGCCGTGCCGTCGCCGGTGCCGAAGGCGTCGCGGATGGCGACGGTGGGAGCCGTGTAACCCGTCCCTCCCATGTCTACGGTGATGGTGCCGATGGCTCCCCTCGGCAGCGGGCTGAAGGCCCAGTTGCCGTAGGGACCGAAGTAGTGTGGCACGCCGCCCGGACCCTCCATGCCTGGCAGCGGCACGCCCGGCGCCGGCGGGACGGGGAGCCCGGCCACGC